>JAYTNK010000394.1:0-5203 GCA_043748375.1 Cytophagales bacterium | reverse complement strand
GTCATGAACTTGTGGTTTCAATACACCTGTTACTGTATAGGTTTTCAGAGGGAATTTCAGTGTTTTGCCTATAGCATTGTACGGGCTACCAAAATACTTGATAGCCGTTTGCCTACTCAAAACGACTGTTAAGCTGTCTGAAAGGGCTTTTTTGGTATCGCCTGCTTCAAAAGGGAGGTCAAAAATCTCAAAAAGCGAATTATCCGCAAATCCAACCCTATCTTCATTGTAATACTTGCCTGCCACTGTTACAGTTTGTCGACCTATCGATAAAACACGCGCATAGTTTTCTACTTCTTGCGGAAAGTGTTGCAGGAGGGTAGGCGAGAGCAAAAAATTTGACACCGCCATACGGTCTATAGTGCCTTCATTTTTCAACTCTGTATTGATGCGGAACAGCCTTTCTGCATACTTATGATGGGTGTCGTACCGCCATTCGCTTCGCAAATACATAAAAATAAGCACAGTTGCCGATATGCCTACCGCCAAACTACAAATGTTAATAAAGGCATACAATCTATTGCGCCAAAAATGACTAACTACAGTAAGAAGATAATTTTTTAAAATCATGGTGTTTGTGAAATATTTATAGGACTTTCGCTTCCCCCCATTTCATAGGGGGCTATTCAAAATTGAACCTCTAAAGAGGTTCTACAAAAGGCAAGAAACCCCTTGAGGGGTTTAATTTACGAATAGCCCCCTATGAAATGGGGGGATTTGGGCAAAAAATCTATAAGAGGGGCATTTGGAGAGAGAGGGAGAAAGGTTAAAAAGGCAACAAGCAAAAATCCTATATTTATAACACGCTATTTTTACAAAGTGCTATCCATATCATATTCCAGCAGTAAATTGTAATGCACAGCGCGTAGCTCCTGCAAGGCGTGTTTGTCTTGTTGCACCTCGCCTACCTTAATGCCTTTGGCAAAAGTCGCCTCCGCCAATAGTGGCTCTCCCAATTCCTCATACAAACTACCCGCATGATAATAGGTAGGCAAGTACATAGGTGCATACAGCAAGAGCCACTCAAATTCTTGGCGCATTTGTATAGTGTCGTTTGCTTTACCGTATTCAAGGGCAAGCGCGTAACGCGAGAAATGGTCGCTTTCATCAGCCATAAGCCATTCCTTTAATTGTTGGATTCGAAAAAAATTAGTATGCACGCAGAGTATTTTTTGTTTTATTAAAATTATGTACTAACTTTGTCATGTTTTTACAAACGGTTGAAAAGCAATTTATATTATTCAGAAAAACATTTTAAATTAGCAGTTACAAATATACGCTTTATTTATGAAAATATTGGTTTGTATTACCCACGTACCCGATACGACCTCCAAAATCGCCTTCTCAAATGGTGATACCGAACTTGTCAAAGCAGGTTTGACGTTTGTTATTGGACCTTACGATGACTACGCGCTTGCACGTGCGGTAGAAATCAAAGAAGCGCATGGTGGCACACTTACTGCCCTCAATGTTGGTTTGGCAGAAACTGAAAGCAGCCTGCGCAAGGCACTTGCTATAGGCGCAGATGATGCTATTCGCATTGATGCAGAGCCTACTGATGCTTATTTCGTAGCCACTCAAATAGCTGATATAGCACGCAAAAACAATTACGACCTCATATTCATGGGGCGCGAGTCGAGCGACTATAATGGCGGACAAGTACATGGCATGGTAGGCGAGATGTTAAACATTCCTTCCCTATCGCCTGTGATGAAAGTGGATATAGAAGGGGCAGTAGTGAAACTCAATCGCGAAATAGAAGGCGGAAAAGAATATATCGAGGCTTCGCTTCCGTTGGTATTAGGTTGTCAAGAACCGATTGCAGAATGGAAAATCCCCAATATGCGTGGCATCATGTCTGCTCGTACAAAACCTTTGCAAGTAATCGCACCTGTGGCTCAAGAAAACCTCACCGTTAGTGGTCGCTATGAGCTTCCACCCGCTCGCTCTGGTTGTAAATTCGTAGATGCTTCAGAGGCAGAAAAACTAATCGATTTACTTAAAAACGAAGCAAAAGTACTTTAATATTGAACGTTGAATTGATGAAAGTTGAATTGATGAATTGATGAATTGATGAACGTTGAATTGATGAAAGATGAATTGATGAAAGATGAATTGATGAATTGTTGAGGGTTGAATCGATGAATTGATGAATTGATGAAAGTTGAATTGATGAAACTTTCAATAAATTACTTTGACACTTCTAAAAAATATATTTCAACCCTCAACAAATCAATCTTCATCAATTCAACAAATCAACAATTCAACCCTCAACAATTCAACAATTCGACCTTCAACAATTCAACAATTCAGCCCTCAACAAATCAACCCTCAACCATTCAAAAATTCAACAATTCAGCCCTCAACAAATCAACCCTCAACATTCAACAATTCAACAATTCAACAATTCAACAATTCAACAAATTATCTTTCATCTTTGATTTTTAATTAAAAAATGGCTATATTAGTATTTGTAGAAACCGCTGACGGCGAATTGCGTGGATCCTCACTCGAAGCAGTGGGCTATGGCGCAGAACTTGCCAAACAAATAGGCGTACCCGCTATGGCATTGGTGCTTGGCACAAACATAGCAAGCGACAAACTCGCAAAAATTGGTAATTATGGTATCACGCGTGTATTGCAAATAAGCGACGAACGCCTCAATCAAGGCGTTATACAAGCTTATTCCAACGCGGTTGGGCAGGTTATTGTAGCACAAGGTGTTGATACGCTTATTTTGGCAAAATCCTCTCTTGGTGATGCTGTAGCAGCTCGTTTAGCTGTAAAGATGCAGGCTGGTTTGGCTTCTAATGTTACAGAACTGCCTTTAAGCGTAGCAGGAGGTGTATTCCAATTGAAACGCAGTGTCTTCACAGGCAAGGCGTTCCAAATCACCGAACTTACAACAACGCATAAAATCCTTGCCTTGAAGAAAAATGCTTTCGCGCCCATTCCTACCGCTGAAACAGCTACAGTAGAAAGCATCTCTGTAAATCTTTCGGAAGTAGATTTTGGTGCAAAAATCATGAAAACAGATAAGGTTACAGGCGAATTGCTTTTGCCTGAAGCTGACAAAGTAGTTTCAGGTGGACGTGGCTTAAAAGGCCCCGAAAATTGGGGTATTCTGCTTGACCTTTCCAAAGCATTAGGCGCGGCAACAGGTTGCTCTAAACCCGTTTCTGACCTTGATTGGCGACCGCACCACGAACACGTGGGGCAAACAGGCGTAAAGGTTAGCCCTAATTTGTATATCGCGATAGGTATTTCGGGAGCTATTCAACACCTTGCAGGCGTGAGTTCGTCAAAGTGTATCGTAGTTATCAACAAAGATGCTGATGCGCCCTTCTTCAAAGCGGCTGACTATGGCATTGTGGGCGATGCCTTCGAGATTTTGCCCCGCTTGACAAAAGCGTTGCAGGCATTGTAACACACAAGCGTATGATAGGCGAAAAGCTCACGGTTTTGATAAAACCGTGAGCTTTTTTTATTAGACTTCTTGCGAAAGTGTTTTTTAGAAGCCTCACACCCTGCCCTCTATCCATTTTGAGAGAGGGAAAAGGCACTTTCGCAAGAAGTCTATTACTGGCGTTCGCCTCTGCCTCTATCGTTGCATCCTCATTTCCCATATAAAGTAAGTGAGCGAGTTTTCAATAGCTCGCTACCTCATCATCTTACTGCACATAGCAAAAAATAGCGGGTGTTTTTTGGTATTTTTTGGCTATGTCTAAAAAAATGCCTTATTTTAGGGCAAAATTCATTCATTCTTAATATGAACCTTCACGAATATCAATCTAAGGCTATATTGCAACGATACGGAGTGGCAATCCCGCGTGGCTACATGGCAGAAACCTTAGACCAAGCAAAAGAGGTCATCGCCAAACTAAGTGCCGACACTGGCTCGGAAAAATGCGTAGTGAAAGCCCAAATCCACGCAGGTGGACGCGGAAAAGGTGGTGGCGTAAAACTTGCCGCCAATGCCGCCGAAGCTATGGCACGCGCTACCGACATACTAGGTATGCAGCTTATCACGCCCCAAACAAGCGCACAAGGCAAAAAGGTTTACAAACTGCTGATAGAAGAAAATGTTTATCAGCCAGGTGCCTCTGAGCCAAAGGAATTTTACATGAGTATATTGCTTGACCGCGCAAAAGCCTGCAATCTTATCATGGCGAGTACCGAAGGTGGCATGAACATTGAAGAGGTTGCCGAATCGCACCCCGACAAAATCATCAAAGAATGGATTGACCCCCGTGTAGGTTTGCAAGACTTTCAAGCCCGTAAAGTGGCATTCGCGCTCGGACTCGAAGGACAAGGCTTCAAAGAATGTGTAGCTTTTATCAAATCCCTATACAAAGCCTACATAGAAGCTGATGCCTCTATGTTTGAAATCAACCCTTTGTTGAAAACATCAGACAACCGTATCCTTGCGGCTGATGCCAAAATAGACTTGGACGACAACGCTATGTATCGCCACGCCGACCTATTGGCAATGCGCGACTTGAACGAAGAAGACCCTCTCGAAGTGGAAGCAAAAAATTCTGACCTCAACTATGTAAAACTTGACGGCAATGTGGGTTGTATGGTGAACGGAGCTGGATTGGCAATGGCTACTATGGACATCATCAAAATATCAGGCGGCGAACCCGCTAACTTCTTAGACGTAGGGGGTGGGGCAAATGCCAAAACGGTAGAGGCTGGCTTCCGAATTATCTTGAAAGACCCTAACGTGAAAGCTATCCTTATCAATATCTTTGGTGGAATTGTACGTTGCGACCGCGTTGCAAACGGAGTAGTAGAAGCCTATAAAGCTATTGGCGATATCAAAATACCTATCATTGTACGCTTGCAAGGCACAAATGCAGCCGAAGGTGCAAAAATAATTGACGACTCAGGACTGAAAGTTTTCTCGGCAACTACGCTCAGAGAAGCTGCAGACCGCGTAAAACAAGTAATGGCATAAGTTTTTTTTGTAAAAAAACCGAGACACTATCCAAAACAGGATAGTGTTTTGTGCCTTATTCAAGATTTGTACTATCTTTGTAAGGCTAAATTCCCATGTGATAAAGTAGTTTTATAGACAGCCTTGTAAATCGCTCTCAAAATGCTTTATGGCATTTTGTTTGTACGCTTGCAAGAAGTTTGTGCTACCATATTACTACAAATGCAGGCTAAATATAATGGTTTTTAAAGATATTCTCGTTGT
>JAYTNK010000393.1:0-2531 GCA_043748375.1 Cytophagales bacterium | reverse complement strand
CAAAGTATTATTAGTTTCTTGATTTTGGCATTTGCGATTTTTTGGATGGTGCGCTCTATGAATAGCTTGATGAAGAAAAAAGAAAAAGCACCTGTACCTGCCGCCCCTACTAAAGAGGAAGTGCTTTTGGGCGAAATACGTGATTTATTGAAAAAATAACCAACAGTATTTTGATAGATTGTAGGCAAGGCTTCAAACTTGCCTATATTTCTATTTACTCTTTTGCCTGTTCACTTTCTAAGTGATTGATGATGAGTTGCATACGTTTTTTATCAAAACGAAGTTGCGCCCTTTCTTTTTCTAAGGCTGTTATTTTTGCCTATGCTTTTTGGTTTTCTATGGTCATAGCGTCCAAAAAAGCGTGTACGGCTATAGCCTCTACCCTCCAACACGTATATGCAAGCCCTGCTTTGTACACTTCGTGAAGCAAGACCGATGCCCACTTTTCGTAAAAAGAGTTTTTTATCTTGTAGCGACCTTGACTATAAGCACTTTTCGTAATAGGAACTAAATCATTGAAGGTCAAAATATTATATACCTCAGAAGCCAAAGAGTTCTTCAATAATGAGATGCCCAATAACGCATATTGGCTAAAATATAATTTGCCACTGTTCCGACTAAAATCAGACGCAGACAAACGAAAGGTTGTTTTTGTGCTTTCTGAATGTAAAAAGTCTGGTTCTCTGACAATTTTTGTGGGGACGTTTTTTTGAGTAGGGAATCCCTTGTGGTTGCCCTTTTTGTAAGACAAAATTTTTATTTTGCCTAATTTTTAGGGTATTTATAGCACAAAATATGTTAGCAAGGGCAACCACAAGGGAATTGCCCCTACACTTTTTACCACCACAAAAATTGTCAGAGAACCAAAAGTCTTTGAGTTTTTTAATAATTCCTGTTATTTTTGCATCATAAAAGCGTATTTTGGAAAATTTGAGAAACTTTGCAAGAATAATGCTTTACTTTGACTTATTTCTTAGCTTAATAACATTGGGCTAAACCCGTTGCTACAGACTTTCGCAAGAAGGCTAATAGCTAAATAAGAGGGCTATTTGAAAGTTGGTATTTTTTGAACGCTTGTTTACATAAAAAAGCTATCTTTGCGTATGAAAACAGCGTTCCCTTTTGTATGGGTGCTTGCCTACCTGCTCACCGCTTGCGTAGACAAGGAAAAAAAACCCATAGACGAAACCCCCGAAGAACCCGCCAAGAAAATGGTACTCAAACCCTGCCCCGCTTTTAGTGGCGATAGCGCTTACGATTTTGTAGCCGCCCAAGTAAAATTCGGACCTCGTGTACCCAATTCCGCACCCCACAAACAGTGCAAAGACTATTTTTATGCCCAATTCAGCAAGTTCGGCTTCAGTCCTATCATTCAAAACTTTGAAGCCACTGCCTACAATGGCACAAAACTAACGTCTTACAACGTCATCGCCTCTTACAATCCAAAAGCTACCAAACGCATCTTACTTGCAGCGCATTGGGACACCCGCCCCTACAACGATAAAGAAGCTACTGATAGTACTCAATTCAAACCTATAGATGGTGCAAATGATGGAGCAAGTGGTGCAGGCGTATTGCTCGAAATCGCCCGCACTATCGCCCAAGCCGAGAAAAAACCTACTGTAGGCATCGACATTATCTTGTTTGACAGCGAAGACTACGGACACCCCGAACACCACAAAGGCGGCTCTGCCGAATATTGGTGCTTAGGCTCGCAATATTGGGCTAAAAACAAACATAAGCCCGATTATACCGCCTATTATGGCATCTTATTGGATATGGTAGGCGCGAAAGACGCGAAGTTTTACCGCGAAGGCACCTCCCTACAATACGCACGCGATGTTACATACAGCATCTGGGAAATCGGCAACGCTTTAGGCTTTACACACTATTTCAAAAACTTGGACAGCCCCGCTCTGACAGACGACCACCTCTTCGTAAACACCATCGCCAAAATCCCTATGCTCGACATCATCGAGTTTGACCCATCGGGAGGCGAGTCATACTTTGCCAAATATCACCACACTTTAAACGATAATATGCAAATTATTGACAAAAACACCCTCAAAGCCGTAGGACAAACCGTCTTGCAAGCCCTTTATAACGAGGATTAAATAATTAAGCCGTTGTTTGGTGTCCTCACAAACAAGCGACTAGGTGTAAACTTACGGAATACGAAACAAAAGGGTTCTTTAACAATTTTTGTAGTAGTAAAAAGTGTAGGGGCAATCTCTTGTGGTTGCCCTTGCTTATAACACATTTGCGCTATAAACATACTAAAAATTAGGTAAAACAAAGATTTTGCCTTACAAAAAGGGCAACCACAAGGGATTGCCCCTACTCAAAAATATCTCTACAAAAATTGTCAGAGAAGCAAGAAAAGCAGGCATTTATGCCATTGTTTGTGTCCTCACAAACAACCGACTAATCGCTGTAGTTGTTTGTGGGGACACAAACAACGGCTAATTAGGTAAAACAAAGATTTTGCCTTACAAAAAGGGCAACCACAAGGGATTGCCCCTACTCAAAAA
>JAYTNK010000392.1:0-8838 GCA_043748375.1 Cytophagales bacterium | reverse complement strand
ATTTTGAGTATGGCAAATTCGTACATATTCTTGACCTTGAAGGTAATAAAATAGAACTTTGGCAGCCTAACGACAGCGAGTACGAAAAAATAGTAGGCAAGACGACCAAGTAATGCTAGTTAGCGTGTTAAAAATACTATCATAAAATTTCAAATTATATTAGTTTTGATAAATTACATAACTAATATACACAAATTTATGATAGTATTTTATAATTTTTGCTTAATACCTTTCACATATAAAGCAATCTATTTTGTACTAAGGCATATTCGAAAAGTACTAAGGCATATTTGAAAGGTACTAAGGCATATTTGAAAGGTATTAAGGCATATTCGAAAGGTACTAAGCCATATTCGAAAGGTATTAAAGCATATTTGAAAGGTACTAAGGTATATTTGAAAGGTACTAAGGCATATTCGAAAGGTACTAAGGCATATTTGAAACTTGTCTGCCTAAATGTTCATAGCAAAATGCTAAAAGCAGTCGGGCAGGCAAGTTTCGCTTCATTTAACACGTTTTTTTCTTCTTTTCTTTAACTTACTCTCCTCTCTTATTCTAAATTTTTGCTGGTCTTCACTTCGAGAAAGAAACTCAACGGTTGTTCGGATTGCGTCAGACTGTTCGTAGTAAATAGAAATTTGTAGGCTTTCATGCCATTTTGAACGACCTATCAAATGCGTTAATTTGTGGTCTTCAGCTTTCAATGTTTCGATAGGTATTTTACGCATTTTTATGCGCAAAGGCATATTCGCCATCATAGTCCAATGCTTTGCATCTGCCCATTCGCCATAATCTGGCACTATATCGAGTTCGCTCAACAAATATGGGTGTACTAAAAATTTTTTACCCAAAAGCAATACACTACCTACAGGCACAGCTTTTTTATTTATTTCAAAATATTTTTTGTGCGTTTTAACAAGGGCATTTATCAACAAATAATCTCGAAGAGCCTCCAAAACTTCTGCATACGCGCCTACTTGTGTGTGATAGCATGGCTTTTTTTTGGCACTCAACGGGTGCATACTTATCCAAAAAGTGCGTATTTTCTTGCCTGCCACTTCGTCTAAAATGCTTCCCAAATATAGAGATGCCATGTTTTTGCGTTGGTAGAGTTTGATATGCAGATGAATAACCGCCCCACAATCCCAATATCCTTTTTTTGCTGGATAGAATTGCTTACATTCCAAACCTAATTTTTCTTGGCTATAAGCTAAAAAATCAGTTGCAAAAGTGGACAAACTGCTAAAATCTTCTCGCAAGGCTTTAGGGGTATACAGCCTGCTGTAAAACGCTTTCTTTTGTGCATTATACGCTTCATATTCAACTTCGGGGGCTTGGCTAATGTCCATACGCTTTTATTTTCGGTTTTGAATATGCAAAAATAAAACATAAAAACGTGATATAAAAACAAATGATGCTTTTTTTAGCAAAACATCTTCATAAGGCTGTGTCGCAGGCAAGTTTTCCAAGCGTTAAGCATTTTCTATGAGGTCTATTTCTGACTGTATGAGATTGTATAGTTCATAAACAGCTTGGTTGATATTTCTTTCGTTTACTCTGATACGCCTTTTAAGTTGGTCTAAGCCTGTTTCTAATTCTGTAGATAATTTTTCCAATAATTTATATTGCTTCTTAACAAGTTCTGATAAATTGTCATGCTTGACTTTACTTTCTTTGTCTTTAAAATTTATTTTAGGTACAGGCAACTCTTTTAGTTGAGCTATGCGAATTTTTGGAAAGATATTAGTTTCGGGTGCGATAAATTCTTTAAAATAAAATTCATACATTTTTGAACCTAACAAGCCTTGTAAAAATTCTGTTGAAATAGTATCTTGAACCAATGAAACATTGTAAATACTGCGTGTTGTCATTATGCCTTCTTTATCAATAGTGCTATAAAACTTGCCTCCCGTTTCTCTGACTAATACGCGGTCTGGTTCAAAAATATTACTTTTATTAAATTCTGTATAGGTTTGGTTATCAATGTATTGTACAGATTTTATTTTATAAGAATCTATATCTCCTCCTGTGATACATTTTTTGTGTCCTGCTTTAAATAATTTATCTCTGCCTATTTCTAAACCACGCGTTATTTTAGAAATACTGCTTAATTGGATAGTGGGTACTTTTGTGAATAAATGTTTGTTAAGTGCAAAAAAATCTATAGTATTGCCTGCACCTTTGGTTATTAAAAATACGCAGGTAGGCATACTTACATCGCGGAATACTTTATCGCCAAATTCCTTAATTTGGCAACTTGCCGAGTTATGGTTAATGAGTTGTCTTAAATCAGTATATTGTACCCCTTTTAAAAAAAGACTTGGCACAATATAACCAAAATAACCTTCTTTTTTTAATATTTTAAAGGCTTTTTCTATAAAAATATTATATAAGTCAAATTGTTTAGTAGCAAGTTTATATTTTTCGGCGAAATAATTTGCGCTATTGGCATCTATAGTAGTAGTTCGAACATAAGGAGGATTTCCAATAACGCAATCAAAGCCGCCTTGTTTACATATATTTGGAAAGCCATCTTCCCAATCAAAAATATTTATTTTCCGTTCTTCTTTGGGCGTTAATCCAAGCTCTTGGTCATAAAAATCTGCACCAATCAACGAATTTCCGCTCTGCACATTGCTGTCCATAGTAGGCAAGACGCGCTCATTGAAAATCTGTAAGGAGGTTTTAATAGACGCATCTGTTTCGTTTTCGAGTGCTTTCAGGAGCAATGAAAGTTTGGTAACTTCTACAGCTTGTTTGTCAATATCTACCCCATAAATATTGTTCAATAAAATGCGCTTTTTCTCTATACTTGTGAGGTGTTTTCCATCAGGTGAGAGCGGATTTTCTTTTTTATGTTTGTGGATTTTAGGTGGATTTTGTAGGTGATATCTCAAGTGCCAATCCAACAAAAATTGATACGCACCTATCAAAAAAGAACCACTGCCACAAGAAGGGTCAAGCACTGAAATTGCACTTACTTCTTCAGGGGTTTTGCCTTCGATAGCCTTGCCTACCGTTTCCGCTACAATGTATTTCACGATGTAGGAAGGGGTGTAATAAACGCCTCCCGCTTTGCGCACTTCGGGTTTGTCTTCGATAACTGCCTTGCCTGTTTTTTGCAAAACAATGACCTTGCCAAGAAACTGCTCGTAGGCATAGCCCAAAATTTCTATAGGAATAACAGCAAAGTTGAAACGTCCCACGCCATCATTATCCTCATTGTAAAGGTCTTTTAGTATATTTTTAATGACTTTATTATCAAGGTCTAAATTTTGGGTAATACTTTCTCTTTTCAGGTCAAAAATGCCTGAATTATATTTTTGGTCTGCTGTTTTAAATAGTTCAAAAAGATTTTGGTATGTGTCGCCTTTTGACTTTGCTATTTGCAAAAGTTGTTCGTTAGGTTCCACATTTCGGTCTTCACACACACGCAAAAAGACCATGCGGTCAATTAATAGTTGAACCGCAAAATTGATTTCTTCTTCTTCTAATTGTTTATTGCGTTGGGCGACATTGGTCGCCAAGTATTCGCGCCATTTGTTGAGGCAGGCGAGGAATACCTCATTGACAGGCTCGGCAAGTTTGAGATTGATTTTTTCTCCAATAAAAGCCGTAACACTTCCTTTTACTACATTTTCGTAGGCAAATTTTTCCCACAAAAAATCAAATTTAGCCAAGTAATCCGTATAGGCAAGGTAGGCAAGGCGTTTAGTCATAGCCCCATCTGTTTTTTTGATGGTTTGTGTGCAGTCATATATCGCCAATTCTGCAAAATTAGTAGCTATGCCTATAGGCGAGTCGCCATTCCATCCATATTCACGAATTTGTCGAGCAGGTTCTGGGGCAGTTTTGAGGTGGATAGCAGGCTTTTTTGCCTCCACATAAAAGGCTTTTCCCTGATGGGTTTGAAACAAATAATCGGGGCTTTTGGTGGTTTTGCCTATTTTTAGTTTGTCCTCTACAATTACTTCTCTATGGTTTTCAAGTTCGTCAAGTTTGTTGTGCATATCCCAACCCAATGCTTCAAAAAAGCGGTCTATAAAGTCTTGCCTTGTGCGAGCTTCGTTGTAATTGGCTGATAAAAACACTGTTTTTTGTGCCTCATATTTGTCTATGAGGATTTTAATGGTGTCGTATGCTTCCGTTTTGGTAGGGCGTTGTAATGTTTTCACGATTTTTATTTTTGGCTTATTATATTTTTTGCTTTGTATTGTTACAAATAATAGGAACTAATATTTTATTTAGGCGCGTTTATGTGCTTTTCCTCCGCTCATGTCTTCCCAATATTCGAGTAAATCTTTGCACAAGGCAGGGCTTGCTTCGGCAAGGTAACAAGTGCGGTGCATTTCTTCGGCAAGTAGAAGCATCGTACCAATGCCACCGTAGGCATCAATCACCACTTCATGCTCACGCGTAAAGTTCTGAAGCAAATGTTTAAGAAAGTCTTTTGTTTTGCTTCCCTTGAGGTCAGAGCTATCTATTTCCCAATAATCGGCTATGCGTGTATCTAAGGCGCGTTGCGAAAAGAGGGCTGTATAAATCCAACCGCCAAAAAGGGCTTCGGCTTTGCTCAATCGAGCGCACATACTCCAACGATAAGGCAGTTGTGTAAGGCGAAGGAGGTGTTGTAACTCATGTAATTCAGGTGTAACGGCTATTACCTCTGCCTTGATTATCAATTTGTCAAAGTTCCAAGCACCATTAGCACTTTGCAAAATGCGGGTTGGGTTTAGGTAGGCAAGGGCGGCGCGTTCAGGCAAGTGCTTGAAAAAAACATCGTCTGCCCCATCACCACAATACAACAAATGCTGTCCTAATTGCCACACATCGCCTGCTTTTACTTGGCGCATTTGGCGTTCTATGCGTTCTTGTTCTTCGCGTTCTTTGGCATTTTTCTTGTCGCGGAAGTAAGCGGCGGTTCTTTCTGCCTCCTCCTCACTGCTGCTTCTTTTTAGTTGAAGCGCGTCTTTATGTGCCTCAAGTACGGCTTGTTTGGTGAGTTGTTTTAGTTCTTTGAGGTTGTTGATATACCAATCTTTGAGCTTGAGAGTTTCTTGATGAATACGGTCAGTAAGTACATTGTATTCATAGAGTGAAATTTCGTCCTCTAATTGTTGGTAGCTCGTTTCTATAGTTTGGATAAGGTCGCTATAATGTGTAGAGGCATTTTTGTTGCCTTTCAGCATTTCTTGGGCAACTTGTTGGCGCAGGGCGAGCATATCAAATAAACTATAGACAGCGGCATTATCTGTTTTAATCTCTCGAATAGCATGGGTTATCTCGACTAATTGGGTTTTAGCCATTTCATTTTTGAGCGTAAGGTCGTGCAACCAATACCAATCGGTTTGTGGACAGCGGTTTATCTCCTCCAATTTATACACTTCGTCAAGTATCGGAACACCTTCAGGCAGTTGTGTTTTAAGGTATTGATAAACCTCACTCGCGTTCATGTATCTCCGCAAAGTACTATCGCTGATACCAAGTCGTTGTGCGTATTGTTGGGTAGTAAATACCTTGCCTTCCTTTTGAACTACCTTGAGCGCATTGAGTCCTATCTCGAGTGGTTTGGTTTCAGTTTGAATATTGCCCAATACTAACTGTATAAGAGCTTCTGTATCGGGCAATTCACGCACCACACAAGGTATTTGCAAATAACCTAAGGCTCTTGCGGCAGTAAACCTATGCTCGCCTTCTATGATTTGATAACCGTTTTGGTACGGACGTACCACAAGCGGATGCGAACTATCAAAGCCATTTTGGGTGATAAAAATCTTGAGTTGCTTTATTTTTTCTTCACTCGAACCCAGCGGGCGGTTATCGGGGTGGGGCGTAAGTTTGCTAATCGGCAAGAGTATGACCGCCGACTCGGTGATGCGCAAATCGGAGGAATGAATTTCCCATGCTTTTTCGTGATTATCTTCCATTGTTTATTTTTTACACATAAATTCCATGACAAAGATAGGTTTTTGTTTTAATCTTACCAATTTCCCCCTTCTATTTATTTGTATATTCTAATCTTATGCTACTTCTTCTTCTCTCGATAATATTTCGTAGCGAAAAAAACACCCTATTTGTATCTCTGTATGGATAACAGATACACTGATTACTTTCTTTTGTAATTCTTAAAAACCTACTTTATAGCATCATCTCATAGTTTTAGTTATCATAGTAGCACCTGCAAAAGTGTACGCTACGATACTTCCCTGCAAAGGCAAGAAAAAAGCATTACAAATATAACACTACAAAAAAAATGTAGCTGGGATAAAATATTAAAAAACCGCTCACAACCTTTTTTCACTTTATAGCATCTTAGCATGGCAGGGTTGTGATAACTTTTTCCTACCTTTGCCTTATCAATCACCTTGTATTATTTTTTGTATAAAATAGAACTTTTTTATGAAAATTCAACTATTTTTTCTTTGCCTACTCATGTGTAGTGGGGCAATTACTATCAATAGCCATGCACAAACCATAGACACAGGCACCCTACCTATAGGTGGCTCTATCAACACCATGACAGATGATGCGGACTATATCTATGTGGCAGGTGAATTTAATCGAGTAGGAGGCAGTATGACCTCTGGAGAAGCCGTTAATATCACTACAAAAGCCCCCCTAAATCTTCCCAAAGTAATAGGCGAAGTAACCACTTGCCTACCTGATGGTAATGGCGGGTGGTATATTGGGGGAACTTTCATATCTGTAGGAGGCGTTGCGCGTAACGGATTAGCCCATATATTGCCTGATAAAACACTGAATATGACTTGGAATCCAAATCCTACAAGCACAAGTAGCTATGGCCTAATTAGAGCTTTATACCTTTCTGGTACTGATTTATTTGTAGTAGGTTACTTCTCTGCGATTGGTGGGCAGGCAAGGAATGGGTTAGCCAAAATCAGCACTACAGGTGCTGGACAAGCAGATGCCACTTGGAATCCAGCTCCTAATGATGCTATATATAGTTTGATTTTTTCTGGCACTGAGGTATTCGTAACAGGCAATTTTACCACTATTGGCGGGCAGGCAAGAAATGGATTAGCTAAAATAAGCATGGCAGGGACAGGTCAAGCAGATGTCACTTGGAATCCAGCCCCCAATGGAGATATAAGTGCTTTGACAGTTTCGGGTAGTAACCTATTCGTGGCAGGCAATTTTACGACTATTGGTGGACAGACAAGAAACACATTAGCTAAAATAAGTATGACAGGTACTGGACAAGCAGAGGCTACTTGGAATCCTTCCCCGAATAGTTCCGCAAGTACTTTAACCGTTTTGGGTACTGATTTATTCGTAACAGGCGATTTTACGACTATTGATGGGCAGACAAGGAATGGATTAGCCAAAATAAGCACAAGTACGGGACAAGTAGATGTCACTTGGAATCCATCCCCCAACACAGCCCCCAATAACCCCGTACATAGCTTGAAAGTGGCTGGTACAGATTTATTTGTCATAGGCGCTTTTACGCTTATAGGAGGGCAGGCAAGAAATCGTATCGCTAAAATTAGTACTACAGGCACTGGACAAGCCGATGCGACTTGGAATGCCGATTTGCCTACACATATTTCTCTTAGCGCCTTCGTTTTATCAGGCTCCAATTTGTTTGTGGCAGGTTATAAAAATAATTATTTGCCTTACCTGACCAAATTAGATATGACTACAGGTATGGTGGATAATGATTTTGATTTGGTGTCTAGGGGCGGTCAGAATATACGGTTAGCCATCCAAAACAATGAATTATACATAGGAGGGAACTTTCAAATAGTAGGAGGTCAAAAAAGAACGCATATAGCCCGTTTTTTGAAAAGCAATAATAGTTTGGATCTCACTTGGAATCCAGAGGTGAATGGCAAAATTTATGCGTTATATAGGTCAGGTACAGATTTGTACATAGGGGGGAGTTTTACACAAGTGGGCGGGCAGACCAGAAATAATATTGCCAAAGTAAGCACTGTAGGTGTAGGCAACGTAGATGCACTTTGGAATCCCAATATTACAGCGGCTGATTATGGGATTCCCCATGTTATGAGTATTATAGCAGATGGTAATCATGTATATGCAGGCGGTTTTTTTAAACAAGCAGGTAATTTTATACGTAATAATATCGCTAAAATGAGTGCTGTAGGCGCAGGCAATATAGATTCAAATTGGAATCCAAACGCAAATGACTCAGTCCGTGTATTGGCAATTTCCAATAATGAACTTTTTGTAGGTGGAATTTTCACAAACATAGGCGGGCAGGCAAAGCATGCTTTGGCTAAACTTAATACTATAGATGGCAAGGCTGATATAGCTTGGCACCCCGTCAATACTACTGAGTATGCGGTCATCTATTCCTTTGTTTTAACAGGAAATAGCCTCTATGTGGGGGGGCATTTTAATAATATAGGCGGGCAGGCAAGAAATGGCATAGCCAAAATCAGTACTAACGGTACAGGCGAGGCTGACACCAATTGGAATGCTAACATCTTAACTTATGGAAATATTCACAACTTAACCTTGTCAAATCAACACTTGTACATTCACAGCGGATCAAAGCTTCTAAAGCTAAATTTAGCCACAGGGAGTAGTACAAGTTGGGAATTACTACATAATTCTTACTATAATAACTATTATTGGATGGGCGGCTTGACCAATGCGTTGGTAGTGGGCAATGATTTATATGTAGGAGGGGAATTCTCTCTCATAGGAGGCGAAACTCGTTTTGGTTTTGCCAGACTTTCAGGACAAGCAAACTTGCCTACCATTACCTCTGCCAGTAATCTTTCAGGTTTTTTGACTGTAACGACTCAACCATCAATTGCTAAGTCGTTTCAAATTTATGGCACGAGTTTT
>JAYTNK010000391.1:0-2254 GCA_043748375.1 Cytophagales bacterium | reverse complement strand
ACAGCATATTATGTTTGTGCTTCATGTACGCAGGCACGCCTGCAAACGCAATCCCTGCCAAATAAAACAAGGCGAATATAACCGCACCTAATTCTTTGTGGTCAAAAATAACTTGAAAGGTGCGTTCTACAATTTGCCCAAATGAATAGAGCGTAATCATATTAAATGCCAAGTGCATATAACCGCTGTGTAGAAAGCCACCCGTAAGAAAACGGTAGTATTCTTTGCGCTTTTCTATTTGGTAAGGGCTAAACAAATAACGCTCTTTTAGATAACCATCTTCTTCTGCAAAATAACTTACTAAGCAAGTTATTACAATGATGATACCCGTCATGGTTATTTCGAGTCCACCTAATTTCATGAATAAAAACATAATTGAATAGTTGAAAGATGAATGGTTGAAAGTTACTATTGTTTAGACATTTAACTATTGCTCATTCATAATTTGTATTTGCGTGGTGGCAGATTTACAAAAGATGGTGTAAGCATTTGGTTTTCGGTCTTTAAATTTTTTCGGGAGCAAGTGCCAAAGTAGCCGTTTGCTTGTTCGGACTGCATACCACAAATAATAACGGAGGGCAGGCATTTTTTGTTTAATAATGTTTGCCTCCATGCGCCAAACTTCTTGGGCAGTGCGGGTAGGCAAGTCTTTTAATATTTCGAATCCTTCGGATAGCAAAAGAAAACGAAATGTTGCAGGTGTAAAGATATTGATATGTCCGTATGCCAAGAAGTGCTTCAGTTTCTTATCCACACGCCATGAAAAATCTATCGGCACTTCAAAAATTTGTTGTTTTGACACGCGTTTTATTTCGCGTAACAATAGGCGCGGGTGTTCTACGTGTTCTATCACATGAGTACAAACTACCGCCTCAAAACTTTGGTCTGGGTAGGGGAGGGTGTAGCCATCAAATAACTGTAGGTCACGCAGGGTAGGCAAGTTGCGTGCTTCAATGGCTTGCCTGCCCGACTCTGAAATCTCTACGGCTGATAATTCTTCAGCGAAACTTGCCTGCTCAAGATGCGCCAATACCGCACCATCGCCTGCCCCGACTTCTAAAACTCGTGCAAAAGTATATCCGCGTGTTACCGCCTGAATATTTTGGGCTTTGTATTTTGCACCCACGTTGCGCCAAGCACTTGCGCCTGTGGCGTATTGTGTATGATAGGCGGTCGCTAAGTTCTCGTGGGTTTGCATACGGCAAAATTAGGCATTATTGAGCAATAAAAAAAGGTTCTTTCACAATTTTTGCACCACTTTTCGCATTTCTTACAAAGATGAGCTATCTTTACACAAAATATGGCTTGCCTGCAAACCAACAGCTTTTTGGTTAAACTTTATTTATGTTAAAAATAACGAATCTTCAGGCCTCTATAGGCGATAAACAAATACTCAAAGGCATCGACCTTGAAGTGCGCCCAGGCGAAATACACGCTATCATGGGTCCAAACGGCTCTGGTAAAAGCACGCTTGCCTCTGTACTCGCAGGACGCGAAGACTATACAGTTACAAGCGGCTCTGTTCAATTCTTAGGTAAGGATTTACTCGACCTCGCACCCGAAGCACGCGCCGCCGAAGGTATATTCCTTGCCTTCCAATACCCTGTAGAAATACCTGGCGTGAGTACCACTAATTTTTTGAAAACAGCCGTCAACCAAATCCGCAAGTATCGCGGTATGGAAGCTATGGACTCAGTTTCTTTTCTCAAAATGATGAAAGAGAAAATGAAAATTGTCGAAATGCCTGACGCACTCCTTAAACGCGCCTTGAATGAAGGCTTTTCAGGAGGTGAGAAAAAACGAAATGAGATTTTTCAAATGGCTGTCCTTGAACCTAAATTAGCCATTCTTGATGAAACAGATTCTGGCTTGGACATAGACGCTTTGCGTATCGTGGCTGAAGGTGTGAACAAATTGCGCACTGCCAACAATGCCACCATCATAGTAACGCACTATCAACGCTTGTTAGATTACATCGTGCCTGACTTTGTTCATGTGCTTTATAATGGACGGATTGTGAAATCAGGCACAAAAGACCTCGCCATTGAACTGGAAGAAAAAGGCTACGATTGGTTGAAATAAGCACTCGTGCTAATTTATTTGTATGGGGTTGTTTAGTTGGATTTTTCGGCAGTAAAGGTGCGTATTTTGGCGCGAAATGAGGCAGATTTTGCAGTCGTAGCAGGTCGCTACAACGAAAAATCTAACGAAATTACAACCCAAAAGACGTTTTTTAACAACAGATACAGTTCAA
>JAYTNK010000390.1:0-5508 GCA_043748375.1 Cytophagales bacterium | reverse complement strand
GAAGAAAAAAAACAAGCCAAAAACATACACTCACCAAACCAAGCCGAAGCAATACTTGGTCTGCTTTTTGGAGAAAAAACTCAAGCGGAAAGCGATGTTTCTCTGTAAAAAAGCGCGGATAAATCCATTGAACCCACGCTGTAAAGGTTTCTGAAGCAGTGCCTGCATACAAATTTGATACCTCAGCCCTTATGTATAGAAGGTAGGCAAGGACAACAAAAAGCAGGCATACAAACAAAACAGACAGGCTGATATTCAATGATTTGCGGGATTCCATTCAGCTATAATGTGTGTGTCGGTTTGGGTAGGCGAGCTTGTAAAACGTTTCAATTGCCAAAAAACAACAGGTTTCGTTTGTTTTTTTAGCGTGAGGGTATGGATTTGGCTAAATAATTGCTTTATATGATTAGTATAAAAGTAATGTCGTAATACATAGCCAAAGTGATTGTTTGTTAAGCCGATTGTTTCAGGCTCAAACGGGCAGGCAGGTAAGCCACGATACGTACACCAGAGTTGCAGCATTTCCGTAGTTTGTGAAGTTTTGACACGCTCCGCAAACATTCCATAACGCATAAACGGATACATATCCGTCATCAAAACAAAAGGCACCAAAAACCAAACGGCAAAAACAAATAGTACTACTTTCTTTAGGTACATAATATTCAAATCGAGTTTTCTTTTTGAGTATCGAATTAGCCGTTTTATCCTTTTTGGATAGCATCTGCTACTCAAAAAACTCGCTATTAAAACCCAAAGTTGCTCTTTTTTTTGGTTTATTCAAAATTTTTCCCAATATTTGGGAGTTAATACGGAAATGAAGTCGAAATACAAACCCTACCCACAAATTTTATGCCTTTTACTTGCCCTCTTTTTATCTTCGATAGGCTATGCCCAGCAAGATGATGGCAATATCGCGCAATATCAACAACGATTGCAACAATCGACTAACAAAGCCGACAGGCTTACTAACCTCCAAAAGTTGGCAGGCGAGTTGGCAAGTATTGCCCCTGCGCAAGCCATAGAATATGCTACCCAAGCCCTCAAAATAGCCGAAGAACAAAAAAATACCCAAGCACAAACACACGCCTATTTGCAATTAGGCATTGCGCATTATTATGGAGAAAGTTTTACAAAAGCCGCTCAATACCTACAGAAAATAGGATTGGAACGCAATACTGCCCCTACCCTCCAAACCCAAGCATGGCAATACCTCGCCCTTTGCGCTTGGCGCGACAACGACAAAGCACAAGCCTATAAATATTTTGAGAAAGCCTACCGCGAAGCTGAAAAATTAGCTGATAAAGACCTTTTAGCCCAAAATGCCCTCTTCAAAGCCGAAACAGGAAACTCAGCACAAGCCCTTCCCTCCTACCAAAATGCCCTTGCCCTCTATGAAAATGCCCGCAATGATGTAGGGTATGCCAAAACTGCGCAAGCTATGGGCGATTTTTACGCAGAGCAATTAAATACACCAGTAACCGCCCTTTATTATTATCAAAAAGCCCTTGCTATTGGGGATAGAATTTCAGAAAAACGACTTTTGACTGACAACCTAAACGCCATAGCACGCATTTACCAACAACAGCAAGGCGATGTGCGCATGGCGTTGCGTTATTACTTTCAAAGTTTTGTAATATCGCAAGAATACGACTTTATACAAAATGGTAGTAAATTATCACAAGCCTTAAGGGGTATTTATACGTGCTATCAGCAATTAGCGCGTCAGCGTAGAAATGTAGGCGAAATGGACAAGGCGCGAGAATATGACAAGCTCGCTGAACGATACCAAAAGATGGGACAGGGCATCATGCAAGCCGATTATGACGTGCAGTTATTCAATAGCCATATAGAAGGACGCGTTTATACAGCACCCAATATTGCCACAGAACGCCGCCGAACTGTACCCGCCGAAACTTTGCGCAAATCGTTGCGCCTACCTACCGATACACACAGCCTCCTCACTGAAAGCAAACGAAAAGCTGACTCGCTTTTAATCGCTCAAAAAAATTCGCAAATCGACCATTGGCAAGAACAAAGCTCAAGGCATGAGAATAGCCTTACCGACTTGCACGACGAAAAACAACAGCAAGAGGCAGAACTTCGTCGCTACAAACTTTGGTGGTTTTGGGGACTATTGAGCCTTATTGCACTCTTGAGTGGTGTGTTGGGATATGCATTTTATCATCTCCGTTTACAGAAAGTATTGGTTGAAAAACAAAAAATAATAGTATATGAAGCTACCGAAAAAGCCAATCGATATGTGATTGTAGCACGTGAAGAAGGCGATGCCTCTGTGCAAAAAGAGGCTCGTATTGGGCAGGCATTGGCTTCGCTTGATGACAAGCTATTAGAAAGTGCCGCCTTCCGAAAAGCGTTGCAAGAAGATGTACTGCGTCCACTAAAATCTACCACAACCACCGCGCAAGACAAGGCCCATTATGCCCTTGCCTCCCTCCTGCAAGAACCTACGTCCTCGCCTGAAAACATACGCCTACAGCCTATATTGCCCATTATAGAGCTTGCCTACGCGCAAGTGTCGCACTTATATACACAACAAAACCTGAAATTTGAAGCGCACATTCCCCCACAACTTGCCTGCCTATTTGAGGCTGAATTAATGGAAAAAGTATGGGCGCATTTGCTTTTTAATGCCGCAAAATATGTACCAAATGGCGGACAAGTACGCATCGAAGCAAGTCAAGATGAAAAACATACTACCTTGATTTACAAAGATAATGGCGTAAGCATTCCTGCCAATTTGCATAGCCAAGCCTTTCGTAAGTTTGCGCCACAAGAAGCACGCCCCTTAGCCAATGGTTTGTATTGGGCAAAAAAACTTGTAGAAGCCCAAAACGCTACTATCGCTTTGCAACCTAATGCTTTGGGATTGACCATACAAATAAAGTTTTAATAGCAGTAGCATCAGCTTATTTTTCTATGCCTGCGCTTTTCAGGGTATATACCCTAAAGCACACTACAGAAGCGAAGAAAACAACAAACTTGTAAGGCTCAAAAAATACTTACACCTTTTCGCACCTTCTATCTTTGCATACTATTTTTAATTTCTGACCCCAACTATACTTCATGAAAAAGAACTTCATCATCATAACCTTGTTTTTTGTATTTTGCACGATTGTGCCAACCGCACCTATCTATGCGCAAACCAACGCTGAGCAACTTAAAGCAGATAAAGCAGAGGTAGAGGCAGAGGCTATGTTGGCTAAAAAAATGGCTGCTGAAGAACTAATAAAAGCTGAAAAACAAGCAATAATGCTTGAAAAACTTAAAGCAGAGGCTATATTGGCTGAAAAAAGTGCTAAAGAACTAGCAATAATGTTTAAAGAAAAAGCAACACAAGTAAAAAATGAAATGCTGCTGCTAAAAGCAGAAAATGAAAAATGCAAAGCAGAAAAGGCAGAATTAGAAAAAAAGATTTTGGAACTTACTGCGCCAAAGCAAAAAGATAAGAAAAAAGAGTAATATTTACCTACAAAGCTGTCTTAATTGCCTTGCCTGCCCACCGTAGGCAAGGCTTTTTGCTTTTGTGAGACAGCCATTTTTCAGGTGTTTGCAAAATAATTTTTAAAACCCAAAAGGTTTACCAAAAAAGTAGTAAGTTTGCCTAAGAATTTCTACATAATCATGGCTAAACAAACTTATCTCACGCAAACCCCTTTCATGCAGGGCATTGCTCTTGTTCAAAATAAGAAAAAGAAATATGGCTACATCAATGAGGCAGGCGAGCTAATTATTCCTTGCCAATACACTTCTGCCTCCCCTTTCAGAGGCAATTTTGCACGTGTATGCACACGCAAACTTTGGGGTTTGATAGACAAAACAGGCAAGGAGATTGTGCTGCCTCAATACGAAAATATCTATCATGGTATGCATGGTTGCGCTATCGCTGAACACGAAGGCATGAAAGGATTATTCAATGAAAATGGAAAACTTGTTATTTCTGTAGCTTTCGACGAATTAGATGATTTTGAAAATGGCAAAGTCTATTTAGCACAAAATTATACAGATGAAACAGCAGCTTTGTATGCGCATACAGGCAAAGTTATTGTCAAAAAAGGTAAATATGAAAGTATTGTACCAGACTTTGATGGATACTTTATTGTTTCCAACAAGAAGTGGCAGTATGGTTTGATAAATAGCCAAGGGGATGTTTGTGTACCTATAAAGTATGACGGCCTCTCTGAAGATATAGGTGATGGCAGGTTCATTGTTACCCAAAAAGAGCTAATGGGCGTGATAAACTTTAAAGGCGAAATTATTATTCCTATCGAGAATTATGCTATAGAAGAAAGTTATACGCACTTGATAGTGCAAAAAAACGAAGGAGAGTTTGGACTCATGACACAAGAAGGCAAAGAGATTTTTCCCGCTGCTTATACGTCCATTATTGTAAAAGAGGAAGATTATATCTTGCTGACAGATTACTCGACGGCTATCATAGTCAATGCTGCAGGCAAGCAATTATCGCCTGATGATTGTTACATTATAGCCATTCTAGAAGAGGGGTTTTTGACATACACTGTGGGCGACATGAGCAGTATAGGCATTATGTCAACAGATTTTGAAGTCATCGTTGAGCCTATATTCCACTATGCAGATACAATGATTTTTGATAATATGCTTATTGTAGGGCAGGAAGGAGAAGATATGAAGCATGGTATATTTCATACAGTAGAGCGAAAACTAATCTTACCTTGTGCCTATACAAGCATTTATCACCTGCATTACTATAAGGCATTAGAAAGTTATTTTATTGTAGAAGAGAATAATTTTTTGGGTATTTTTCACCCAAATAATGGCTTTACAGTACCCTTTTTATATAAATACCTTAATTTTATAGAAAGTGAAAGTGCTGAAATTAAAATGATTGCCCAAAATACAGCGAACAAAATGGGGGTCATAAATATTCAAAATGAAGTACTTATCCCATTTGTTTATGACAATATCCCGTTTGAATACCTCGCATGGGACAGTGAGTCAATCACAGTAGAAACCAAGCACTTTTTTGATTGTAAAGGAGGGGAATTAACTCAGCACGCCTTTTTGTATGAAGGGAATGAAACACTCAGATTTTCAGATGATTATGCTGTTATAGCGAAAGAAGGATTATTTGGTTATATCAATGCACAATACGAAATCATCATTCCATGTGTGTATGAAGAGGCAAAACCGTTTAAAGAGGGAGTGGCTTTTGTGAAAAAAGAAGGAAAATATGGTGTTATCAACCCTAAAAATGAATGGGTCATCTTGCCTACTTATAGCTTTATTTGGCAAGACACTTTCCACAATGGTTATGCTCATTTGCAAAAAGAGGAAGATGACATTACACAACTTTTGATTAACACTCAAGGCGATATTGTGGTACAAAGTACCGCAGCGGCTATTTATTACGAGGGAGGCAAATGGGTAGCTTATCATGACGCACAAGACAAGGCTTGCCTGCGAAACCTGCAAACAGGTGTCCTGATTCAAGACGACAACTATCAAAAT
>JAYTNK010000389.1:0-7215 GCA_043748375.1 Cytophagales bacterium | reverse complement strand
CGTTGGCAGGCAAGCCTACTGATACGAAAATAAACGGCAGGCTCAAGCGTAGGCAGCTCTTCCCTCTCAAAAATAAAGCAGGTAATCTCGAAGTAGTTTGGCAAGACCAAGACAGCAAAAAGCTCATGCTTACACGCTTTGATGCGAACTTGCAAAACCCGCAACACAGCACCTTGCCTACCCCTGCAGGTACAGAACTGCTCGCCGCTACAAATGATGAAAACGATAATTATTATTATGTAGTCTTCAAAACTATAGAAAAATCAAATGACAATGACATCATAACCGTTTGCAAAGCAGATAAAATGATGAAGCAAATAGCACAAGAAGCACAAAAATCAGACAGAGAAAATTTAAATATTTGGAAAGTAGGCGATTACCCTGCCGATTTAGTGTATGCACAAGGTAATATAGCCTTGTTTATGGCACGTACTATGAACAAAAGTGGCGATGGATTAAACCATCAAGGCGGTATTGCCACTGTTTTTGATGCTAATACACTGAAAGTTACTCGCCATTTTGGACAAACTTCGGGGCATTCGTTTGATAACTACCTTACACTCACCGAAAAAGGCGAGTTTATAGGCTTAGATTTGGGCGATAACTATCCGCGTGGCATACATTTACACCAATTCACGCCCACAACCATGAAATCAAAAGTTGTGTATAGCTTTAAAACATATCATGGCACAGACGCTAAAAGCCCAGCAGGAGCAACTTATCCTCGTTATGATGAGATAAGCAAGGGCGATAAGGTATTTTACAAATGGTCGAATGACAATGGCACTTACACTGAATTGGGTGCAGTGGTAGAGGTGGCTGACGGTTATTTGGTTATCTTCGCAGGCGAGCCAGATGCGGCAGGCAAGGCACTCAATAATGCCCAAGCAGGCTATAAAACGGATGTTTCTCGTAATCTTGGCTTCTTAAAAGTGCGCAAGGATTTTGAAAAAGCTAAATCACTCAAAGAAGATATCCTCTCCAAAGGTATTTCAGAAACAGGCGGCTTTTATACTTTTGGAGGACGATGGAGTACATTGGAAAACGAAGGCGTAAATTGGCTTACCAAATACAAAAATGCGGAAACTGAAAACGTGAAGTATATCAAAACAACGTTGTTACCCAACGGAAATATACTCATATTATATGTAGTAAATGAACTAAATGATTGGAAAGACAATGGTTTATCGCAAACTTATATGACTTGTATTGATGCACAAGGCAAATCTATACTCGCGCCTACTTCTATAGGCAAAGATATTCGCCTAAACAAACGCGATGATATATTGCTGGTAGGCAAGCGCGTAATAAGCATACAAGGCGATGCGGAAGGTAAGAAAATGATTCTCAACATATTAGAATTAAAGTAAAAATATGCTACAAGCAACCGTAAAAAGTGGATTCAAAGAAGATGTATGTTTGATGTTGTCCTTGCCTACCCAACGTGGCACTTATCTTTGTGATTGTGGGTATGCAAGTGCGCTTACTATTCGCGAAATAAAAAACCTACAGGCTATTTTTATTAGCCACACACATATAGACCATTTCTGCAATTTTGATAGCATTTTGCGCCATCAATTACCCATTGGACGCAAAGTATTGATTTTTGGGCCCACAGGCATTGCCAAAAATGTGCAGGCAAAGTTCCGTTCTTATAATTGGGAAATACTCGCTGTAGATGATAAAGCAGTTTATTATGAAATTCACGAATTACAACGCGAGGGCTACGTCCAAATATCTGAAATTCATTCACCTACTTGGGAAATAGAACAAATAGGAGAAGCACACACAGAAGTAATTTATGAAACGGACATTTTTAAGGTGCGTTTTTGTTTGTTAGACCATGGGATTGACTGCGTGGCGTATTCGTTTGAGGTTCACCCCAGCCTTAATATAAACCCTGATATGCCTTTAAAACGCGGTGCTTGGATACGAAATTTAAAACTTGCCTACCAAAAAAAGCAAACAACTCAAGTATTTGAGCTTGAAGAAGGCGTTTTTAAGGCAGCTGACTTGTTTCAATACCTTGATGAACGACAAGGCTTTCGAATAGGTTATGTGATGGATCACGCCCCCACACCCGAAAACCACGCAAAGGTTGTGCAACTATTAAAAGGCGTGAACGACCTCTACATTGAGGCCTATTATAAGCACGAAGAGCTTGAGATGGCAATGCACAATCATCATAGCACGGCTAAACTTTCAGGCGAGCTGGCACGCAAAACGGGCGCGCAACGCGTGTTTCCTATTCATTTTTCGCGCCGCCATCAAACCGAAGAAATGATAGAGGAATTGGTGCGCGAATGTCAAGAGGCATTTCAAGGCGATGGGTACTCTTCATAAAAATTGCGCGTTTTCTTTGTGAGTAACCAGATTAAACGCATCAAAATTTTCGAGCTTTCGAATGTGTGAAAATTGCTATCATTCCCCCAATTTCATGGGCAGGGCTATTCGTAAATTCAACACTTGAAGGTGTTGCTTGTGCTTTACCGAACCTCTTTAGAGGTTCAAATTTGAATAGCCCCCAATAAAATTGGGGGAACTTTTATTTTGATGCGTTTTCTTTGTGAGTAACATCACTACTCAAAAACTTGCTAAAAATTAGTTATCTTTGCGAAAATTAGCTTTTATGATGGACACAACTTTTAACATGATAGCCCAAACTATGTTCGGGCTGGAAGATGTTTTAACAGAAGAATTAAAAAACTTAGGGGCAACAAACATAGAAAAACTGAATCGTGCCGTTGGATTTACGGGTGATTTGGGGTTTATGTATAAAGCAAACCTTTGTTTACGCACTGCATTGCGTGTTTTAGTACCGATTCATTCCTTTGAAGTAGTCGATGAACAAGATTTATATGATAAAATCAAAGCCATCAAATGGGAGGATTATTTAGATGTAGATGACACATTAGCCATTAACTGCTCGCTCAATTCAAATCTTTTCACACACTCGCAGTTTTTGGAACAAAAGACCAAAGATGCTATTGTCGACAGGTTTAGAGAAATTTATGGCAGACGACCGTCAGTAGAAATGGACAAGCCAACCTTGCGCATTAACTTGTTTGTGGGTAGGGAAAATTGCATTGTTTCATTGGATAGTTCAGGTGAGTCTTTGCATAAAAGAGGCTACCGCGATAAAGTCAATCTTGCTCCTATGAATGAGGTATTGGCTGCAGGATTGGTATTGCTTACAGGCTGGGACAAGGCGAGCCATTTTATTGACCCTATGTGTGGTTCGGGAACGCTTTTGATTGAAGCCGCTCTCATAGCCAAAAATATACCAGCAGGAAGTTACAGGAGTTATTTCGGTTTTGAAAAATGGAAAAATTATGACCAAGCCTTGTGGGATAGTATTTATGAAGAAGCAATGGACAACGTAAATGATAACAAACCCCTGATAATGGGCGCAGACATATCGAAGCACGTAGCTCGAAAAGCTATCATCAACCTCAACGAAGCCAATCTTAAACACAGCATCACCATAGAAACACACGCATTTGAAGACTTTCCCGTACCCGAAGGGCGCGGCATTGTTATCATGAATCCACCTTATGGCGAGCGTATGGACAAAGATGACGACCTAAATGCCCTGTACAAATCGATAGGCGACACCCTTAAGAAAAAATGGGCAGGCTACGAGGCATGGGTTATTACGTCAAATTTTGAAGCTGCCAAACACATTCGCCTCAACCCTAAGCCCAAAATAAAACTTTTCAATGGGTCTTTAGAATGTAGGTTTATGCGTTATGAATTATACAATGGTACACGCCGAACAGATAAAATAGAAACTGAAAGTACTGAAAACTAAGCATTTTAATCTTTTTTACTGACAACTATAAAATTATCAGACTAAAATGAAACTTAACCAAAAAGAAGAGAGTTTGTACAAAGCCATTGCAGAATTGGCGTATGCCATTGCTGGGGCAGATAATGAGGTTACAGATGATGAATTGGTAGCCCTTGAAAAAGCGGTTCACAGCAATTTAAGTGAGGCAGAAGCAATCGTTATCAATCATTTTCGATTCCTCAGCCAAGACAAACGCCCGCGCCTTGACTTGCACTATAAACACGCAGTAAGTATTATCGAAATGAACAAAAGCGAGCTTGACCGCGTGCGGATTCGTAAGTTCTTGTATATTTTGGAGCGCGTTGCGGAAGTAGGCGGTGTAGTAGAGGCAGAACGCGACTTATTAGAAAAATTCGAGCTTGATTTATTGCATATCCATGCCAGTAAAAAAAGTGAAAAAGACTTAAACATGACTCCTGAACTTGCTAACTTATACAGCACGATTGGGCAACTTGCCTACACAATGGCTATAGCTGACCACGTATTGATGGACGAAGAACGAGTCGCGTTTTTACAAGTGGTGAAAGAAGATTTGGGCGAGTTTGATTGGATTGCCAAAGACCGATTTAGCGCAGTACAAGACATCATGATTAAAGATGCCGAAAGCACCTACGACCACGCCTTGTACCTCATTCGCAAAAATATAGGCGCGCTCGATCAAGACGTGATAGACAAATTCGTACACGTCATTTGGCGTGTAGCCAAAGTTGCAGGCATTACTCAAGAAGAGCAAACGCTGATAGACAGATTTGAGAAAGATATTCAGGAAATTTGGAACAGCAAGTAGATAACCGTTGTTTATTCGCCAAGCCACCGCTCAACAAGGCGTTGGTTTTCTAACACATTGCCCAACACATGAATGCCTGAATTATGAAGCGTGAGCGACTTGCCTGCGTCCTCAAAAATAACGCCTGCAAGACGCGGCTTGCGTGAATGTGTGAAAGTAACTTTGCCTTTTTGTTTAGCTATCAGCCCAGTGTGTCGGTCTAAACCTACAATATACAAGCCATCGGGTGCTTTTTGAGAGAGATACTCCCAAAAACCAGCAAAATTTTTTTGACGAAAAGTTTGTATAGTAGTTGTATCACACAACGCTTTTACAAGATTAGTAGAAGAGCATTGCCCCATTTTGCGCCTGTCTAATTCTATGCCTGCCTGCTGTAGTATCGTTGCTACAAAATAACCGCAAGCAATAACACCTTTAGTAGGCGCGCGTGTAACACCATTAAAATCCCATTCGGTTTCGTTCCAATGTGGTAATATTTTTTGGGTAATTGCCTCAAAAATAACAGCTTGTGCTTCTATCCGAAGCTGTTTTTTTTGGTATGGTTCGGCTTCCGAATAGTTTTGGGCGAGTATGGCTTGTTTGTCATATACACTTTGGCAGGCAAGTTCGTAGGCTTGCATAGCACGCGTACTATCCCAATATTGCCATTTAGCGTGGGTAGGCAAGGGTTTTAACACTGATTTATCTCGGTAGGCTACAGGTTTGGTAGGCAAGGGCAACATCAATATAGCAAACCCAAACAAAAAAAATGAAACTACAATACCTAAAAGTGTCCGCATAATACGCAAAGGTACGCCATTTTTTTGAAAATCCCTGTTTAGCGATGTAACTTTCTTGTTTTTGATAGACCTTGACAAGCGTTCAAAACAACTGTGCAAATGATTACTTTATTTATTGCAAAGAGAATATAGCATTTTTAATTAAAAAAAGCTATATTTGCTTAAAATTTAAGCCTTTTGTAATGAGTGATTTTTGGGATACTAAGATTGAGTCTTTAAAGGGAATAGGTGCGCAAAGAGCTGCCCTTTTAAACAAAGAATTGAATATTTTTAATTACCGCGATTTGGTTGAATATTACCCCTTTCGACACGAAGACCGCACCCGTATTTATGCCATAGCTGAATTGGAGGCAGAAATGCCTATGGTACAAGTACGAGGACAAATAACGGGATGGGAAACTGTAGGCGAAGACGCAAAAAAAAGATTGGTCGCTCGATTTAGTGACGGCTCGGCAGCAATGGAATTGCTTTGGTTCAAAGGGATTCAATGGCAACTGAAAAACCTTGCCTTTGGCGTAGATTATTTGGTGTTTGGAAAGCCGCAATTCTTTAACGGTAAGTTTAGCATGGTGCATCCTGAAACGGAATTGATTACCTCTGTAGAAGTACAAACAGGCTTCTTGCAACCCGTTTACAACATGACAGAGTTAATGAAAGTTAAGTTTGTCGTGTCAAAAATTATAGGTAAAATCATCAAAAGTTTATTGGAAATAGCAGATATACATTTAACTGAGAACTTGCCTGCCTATATACTCCAGAAACACAGCCTTATTCCACGCAATCAAGCCGTACAAAACATACATTTTCCTACCTCGCCTGCCCTGCTGAAAAACGCCACATACAGGCTGAAATTTGAAGAACTGTTCTTTTTGCAACTGTGCATTTTGAAAAAACAACGCAACCAAAAAAAGGATTTTCAGGGGCAAATATTCACTAAATCAGACCTACTAACCGAGTTTTACAACAAACACCTGCCGTTTGAACTTACTGGAGCGCAAAAGCGCGTAGTAAAAGAAGTCTTCAAAGATATGACCACAGGCAAGCAAATGAACCGCTTGATACAAGGTGATGTGGGTTCAGGCAAAACTATGGTCGCTTTTTTGGCTATGCTTATCGCTATCAGCAACGGCGCACAAGTCTGTATGGTTGCCCCTACCGAAATTTTGGCGGGGCAACACTATGAAGGCTTAAAAGTATTTGCTGATAAAATGGGACTGACCATCGACTTGCTTACGGGTAGCACCACCAACCGCGTAAGGCGTATTATGCACGAAAGATTGATGAACGGAAACCTGAAAATTCTCATAGGCACACACGCCCTTTTTGAAGATAAAGTGCAGTTTGAAAACTTAGGGCTATGTGTAATTGATGAACAACACCGATTTGGCGTGGCGCAACGAAGCAAACTTTGGCAGAAAAATACTATTCCACCGCATATTCTTGTCATGACTGCCACACCTATTCCGCGTACTTTAGCTATGACTGTTTATGGCGATTTGGACGTTTCGCTTATAGATGAAATGCCTGCAGGCAGAAAACCCATTATTACCGCACACCGTTACGAAAGCCATCGCCTGCGTGTGTTTGGGTTCATTGCTGACGAGGTAAAAAAGGGTAGGCAAGTCTATATGGTCTATCCGCTCATCGAGGAAAGCGAAAAATTAGACTACAAAAATTTAATGGAAGGCTTTGAGTCGGTAAGTCGCGCCTTTCCCGACCTACATCTAAGCATCATGCATGGGCAGATGAGTTCAGTAGATAAAGACTTTGAAATGCAAAGATTTAAAAAAGGAGAAACG
>JAYTNK010000388.1:0-2374 GCA_043748375.1 Cytophagales bacterium | reverse complement strand
GCAACGATTGATGGGGTTGAGAACGTGCCTTTTGATGCCAAATCCTTTCGCCTTACCAATGCGGCAGGCAAGGAAATTCCTATCGCGGGCATCTTGCCTAATACTGCTTCCGAAATCATCATCTCGCCTGCTGAGGCTATAGACATCAAGCGCGTATATTGGCTCGAATTTTTGCCCCGACAAATGAGAACAGTTTGTACCTTCGATGGTTGGTTCAGAGACACCTATTCTACCAAAGAATTGGGCGCGAATATCTCGCCTGATGGCAAAACAACGGCTGTGCGCCTTTTTGCGCCTCGTGCCGAAATGGTCAAGCTATACCTTTTCAAGGGAGCGAATGACAATCTTGCCTACCAAACTATAGAAATGAAAGCCGATAAAGACGGCGTTTGGGAGGCAAGTTTCAATGAAAACCTTAAGGGCGTGTATTATGATTTTACAGTACATGGTTCTACAGACACAGGTAATTTGTTTTATGAAACAAAACCTGTTCATATCAGCGACCCGTATGCAAGAGTTTGTGTGGACTCGTGGGGGAAAAGCCGTATTTGGGAACGCACTAAACCCGCTACAGCCTTGAAAAATGGTCGTCCCGCGATGCAAGACGTGATTGCCTACGAAGTGCATATCGAGGATTTTACGAATACATTGCCCTTGCCTGCTGGAGAGCGCGGGAAAATCCCTGCTTTCACAAAGCCAGGTTTGAAAAATAAAAAAGGCGAAAAAATAGGCTTTGATTATTTGGTGGATTTGGGGGTTAATACCATTCACCTTTTGCCTGTGCAGGAGTTTTTGCATTGGAAATCAGATGATTGGAAGGCTTCTTTCGAAAATGACGAATATATGAAATTGCATGGCGTGAATTTGGAGTCTTACGAATGGGGCTACCGCACTACCCACGCCTTCGCAGTGGAAAGTAACTACAGGCAAGGCACCAATCATGGCGATGAGCGCGAGCAATTTCGCAATCTTGTACAAGCGTTTCATGACAAAGGTATGGCGGTTATCATTGATATTGTACCGAACCACACAGGCGAGAACATGGACGGGCAAAATTTAGTATTGCATTTCAACGGAATTGATATGCAGTATTATTACCGCACCAAAGACCTGAAGCACATAGGCGAGTATGGAAACGAGGTAAAAACTGAAAACCGCCCTATGACGCAACGTTGGCTCATTGACCAATGTACGCATTGGATAAATGAATTTGGCATTGATGGTTTTAGGATTGACTTGGCAGGGCAGGTCGACCAACAAACGCTCAAGGCTGTACGTCAGGCGGTAGGCAAGGACGTTATCATTTATGGCGAGCCTTGGATTGCTTCGAATGACCCCGATTTTGAAGCAAATCCTGATTGGGATTGGTACAAGGCAGACGCACCTATCACGTTTTTCCAAGACGATTCGCGCAATGCGTTCAAAGGTGCGGTTTCGAATCCTACGGACAAAAAGAAGGACAGAGGCTATGCGGGAGGTGATTTCTCTATGCGTGACAAGGTAAAAAAAGGGCTTGCCTGCACCTTTCCTGAAGACAAAACGCCCCTCAGTGGCATCAATTATTTGGACATTCACGACAACTGGGCATTGGCAGACCAATTCGCCACTACAGATTGGAACGGACTTAATGGCGTAGATGAGCAAAATTTCAAAATCGCGGCTCTCCTGCTTTACACTTCACAGGGTCCGATAGTAACACATGGCGGAACGGAAATCATGCGTAGCAAAGGCATGGCAGAGTTGAAAGAAGTGGTAAAAGAAAGCAAAGGAGGTGTGAAGGCGTATTTTCATGGCAAACGCGACACGTACAATCAACGCAATGCGAATCTATTTTTGTGGGAAACTGTAGGCAGGAATAAAAAAAGTGGACCTCGTGATTATGGCCCTTGTAACTATAAGCTCATGTATAATTTTTGGCGCGGATTGAATAAGTTTCGATTGAGCGAAAAGGGCAAAGTTTTCCGCAATGCTGAAGCCTTGCCTGCCGAATATTACGACTGGATAGAACCCGAAAATCCCGCACAGTTGGGCTACATTGTAGATAAGAAAGTAATCGTTTTGATAAATGTAGATGAAGCAGCCAACGTTTTTCCTTCTGTCCAATTCCCCGAAGGCACTTGGAAACTCATAGGCAATAACTTTACTTTTGACCACATCAACGGCGCAAAAGATGCAGACAAAAAAATCCAAACCATTGAGGGAGGCAAGCCACAAGCTATTAGATTGGCTGGATTGAGCTTTAATGTGTGGGTGAAGGAGTAATTCCATTTATCTACATCATAGCCACGCTGTAAGCGTCTGTTACCAAAAACAGACATGCAAACAGACGCTTACAGCGTGGCTATTTCTTTCTAATACAGCCACGCTGTAAGCG
>JAYTNK010000387.1:0-1939 GCA_043748375.1 Cytophagales bacterium | reverse complement strand
TTCTCCTTGTCCATTTTACCTATATCGTAGGCGTACAGTTGCACTTTTGCACTGTTGAGTGAGTCGAGTTCGCGTTTGGCAACACGCATACCTTGGTACAAACTCATAGAAATGCGGCTAACGGTAGTAGTGTCTTTGTTTTTTACTTTTTCAAGCTCGAAAGGAAATAAAACGGCTATTTTGTAAATAGGCTTAACGAATTTCTTCTTCTCAAAACGCATTGTGGCGGGTTTTTCCAGCTTCATGTCTTTGATAAGCTCTTCCATAAGGCTTACTTCCGTTTCATTTATTGATTTTGCCGCAATTTTATCTACAATTATTTGCGCTAAAAAAGCATCTTTGGGTCTTGCCTGCCTCCATGTGCGCAGGGTAGGCAAGTCTATTTCCTTTAGGTAATAGCCTTTCATGGCTTTAACATCATTTGCAAAAGCATCATTTTGAAGTGTATCCAGCGTTTGCAGTGCGTTTGAGGTTTCTTTGTTTTTGAACTGCATTTCAGCCATCATGTAGAGTGCCTCATCTCTTGCCACAAAATTTGGATAATCTACTAATAATTTCGCTATCGCTGTTTGTGCTTCACGCGTATTGCTTGTTTTATTTTGAACGATGGCTATAAAGAATAAGGCTTCAGAGCGAAGTTCATTGTTTTTAGGATTTTGATAGACAGCTTCAAACAACAACCTTGAGTCTTCATATTTTTGAAGATTGAATAGGTTTTTGGCAGACTGATATTGCTTCAAGGCTTTTTTATTTTGCCCTTCTGCCTTGCCTGCAAACCCAAAACAAAGTCCACACAGCATTAAAGAAGAAAGTATATTTTTTAACATATCAATTTTTAGCAAAGTTACAACATATAAAAAGTATTTCAAAATTTTTCCTTCTGTATTTTTTTAAGTGAAAAGAGAAGTTTGTCATTTTGAGCGAAGCGAAAAATCTTGTTTTTCGTTCACAAATCCTCATTCAACAACGAGATGCTTCACTACGTTCAGCATGACAAATGCGCTATCACTTAAAAAAATACAGAAGGAAAAACTTGGAACAATGAGGGGTTAAAAATACTTTTACAAGAAGTCGATTATTCTTTTTTAGGCTTTACAGCGTCTATCAAATCTGATAAAACTTGTACCGCATTGCGTTTTTTGTCTTTGACAGTCAATAGATATTTTTGCTTGAATATATTTTTATCTTGTTGAACTCCTACCGAGTGGAAAGATTCTAAGGAGTTTTTGACTGCTTCGTATATTTTTTTAAGCTCACTGTCTAATTCTTTCGAAAATTCCATAGATGCTTGCACGATATTAGGGAAATCAAAATAAATTACTTGGCTATTATTGGCAATCATGGTTTGAAATGTGGGAGCTAATTGCATATCTTTTGGGATGCCTTTTTCGATATCGAGCATTTCGTCATTGGTTATCACAATTACATCATCATTCATAATAAAATTGATGACCATTGAGCTATTAGGTATGGCATAAGTATATCCTTTTCCGTTTGGTTTTGCCAAATTAAATACTTTGAGAGCATTGATAATCTTCTCTATATTTTCTTTGTTGCCTGTTGTAAGCACGATAGCACCTATAGGCAATACTTCCTTGACATCTTTCTTTACATAATCTTCTTTTCCTGTGCTATCCACTTCATATTGGTATCGAGTTACTTCAAATTCTTTAGTACCTGTAGCGGCTACGATTGCACCATTTTTGAACAGCGTGAGGAGTGCTTTTTCATCAGTTGGAATACTCATCAGGTCGTAGATAGCCAAAATTTTTTGTCCATCTCCAAATCCTTGTAGGATAGGGCGATAATAACCATCTAATACTTTGGCTATCAATTCTAAGTCTGCGGCGATGCTTACGAATCCAAGTATTTTGTTGCCTTTAATATATTTGAATGCTTCCTTGTTCAGACGTTCATTATAGGCATTGCCAAGATTTTC
>JAYTNK010000386.1:0-10367 GCA_043748375.1 Cytophagales bacterium | reverse complement strand
GTTTTGATGGTAGGCAAGGGCAGGGAAATAATCCTGCTGATTAACTCCACAGCAAAGCCTTCTGCAAACATGGCATACACTGCTTCTGCTTTGCCTTTTGCTTCGCCTTTTGCTTCGCCTAATGTATAGGCGGTTGTGTCTGTGATATCAAATACTATGGGCATAGAACTTACTTGGGTTTTAGTTTCTTTTTCGAGTTTTCGGAGTTTTGAAATAATTTCTAATTGCGTGGCATATTTGCCTAATGCAAGTTTTGTGTGTGCAAGTTGTTGCAGGCGCAATAAGATTTTTTCAATAATACTGCTTGCGTTTTCGCCATGGAAGTTGCCAAGAATAGCCAATATAACCTCTTCGGGCGTGTTTGCCTGCAAGAACTCCTCATAATCATAACGTTTGATGTCTATAATTTCGTATCCATACTGCAATTTTGGGTGAGCAATATTAGCCGTCATACTAAGGTTGTCATTGCCGATGTATATCACAAATTGTGTGGTATTCATGGCATAAGTTTTTAAAATAAGCGCGTAATATAGCAACATACGCTTGTGCATCTCCTCATCGTTATCTGATTGTATCTCGATGTGCAGGGCATAGGCAGGAGCATTGTTTGGGGGTGTTATTTTTTTTAGAAAGTCGGCTTTACGTTCTATCGTGTTTTGCAGGTCGCTTAGGGGTAGGTTTTGTGCATGAGAGGTGTCAATGTGCAAAACTGCTTTAATGAGCGTGGCGTATATTTCAGAAGCATTTTCCTTGAATATTTTATCATATTGTCCAGTTGTAGTAGGAGTTGTTTTTTTATTTTTTGCCATGTGGCAAAGATACCTACTTTTATCAAGGTTGCAAAAATGTTAGAGAACCTTTTTAGCGTTTCCATTAAACTTTTCGGCTAATATATCACCATCATGTTTCGTTATCATCAGATATGCCGTTTTAAGCAGAATATAAATATCGAGTCTAAGCGAAGCATTATGTGCATAATATGCGTCAAGTTCTAGGCGAGCTTGCCAATCTAAGGCATTTCGCCCATGTATTTGCGCCCAGCCTGTTAATCCTTGCGGAACACTATGTCGACTTGCCTGTTGCTTATTATAAAGCGGCAGATATTCAGGCAAAAGCGGGCGTGGACCCACAAAACTCATATCGCCTCTTAAAATATTCCATAATTGCGGTAACTCATCTAGAGACGTTTTGCGTAAAAAAAGCCCTATGCGTGTTATACGTAATGCATCAGATAAAAGATTGCCTTGCGCGTCTTTTGCCTCGTTCATAGTACGAAATTTATATACCCAGAAAAGCCTGCTATGTTGTCCTATGCGCACTTGTTTAAAGAATACTTTTTGCTTGTTCCAAGCAAATAATATAACCACAATGCATAGCAGGGCAGGCAAGCTCAAGAGCAATAATCCGAGTGCAAGGATACGGTCTGTAATTGCTTTGCAAAATAAATATAGAGAATGTATTAGACTGTTTTTCACAAAATAGGGAAGAGAATACACAAATATACAAATAATATGGCACAATTCAAACTTTTGCACTGACTACTTGTTATATAGTGAGTAGGGTTATATGACAAATAAAATTTTGCAATGAACTCCAAAGATAATGCCTTTCTTAGGAACAACAGCAATACTTTGATACAATACAAGTTATATTTTGTATATCAGTATGTTTGCAAATACGGTCTGTTATTGATTTGGGAAAATTGGTTAGAAAAATGTGTATGCTTTTTTGTTAGCAAATGCTATTCATAAAGTAAAAACAGTTTTTTTAATACACTAAACTTGCCTACACATCTAAATTTTGCATCTATTATTTTTACATAAAAAAGGGTTTTAAAATACAACTGGTTTTTATACTTAATCTTAAAATAAAAGCTAATATTCCAAAATTTTGCACCAATCCTATCCTTAATAAATAAGCAGAGTGATGCTGTAAGAAAAGTATAATTTTGAAATGCCTCAAAAAAAAATGAAAAATAAATATTAAAAAAACACCAAGAAAATTTTTTTATATCAAAAAATTTTTTTTTCTTTGCACAATACTTTTAATTTTTTAAATCTTTTTTAAACATTTTACTTTCAAAAATCATGAGCAAAATAAATGCTACTAAAGTTGCTAAATACGAAGCAATTGTAAAAAAACTAGAAGATAATCAGCAAGTATGGCAAGCAATCGGCGCGTTGCAAAGCTCTGTAAATGATATTAAAAATCATTTGGCTTCTTTGAGAACGCCTGAGTCTGAAAAAAGACCGCGCGGACGTGCCAAAAAAATAGTGCAACCCGTAACTGATTATACCATAAAAAAAAGCCTGAAAACATTGGTTGCAAAAAAAGTAACGCTATTAGCTGGCTCTTTGTATGCCTATGCGATTGAGGCACAAAACAATGAGCTTAAAGGACTTGCCACGCTTGACCAAGCTAAAATAGAAAAGAAAAATGATAAACAAGTACTGCTTGCAGGATTAGCACTGCTTGACATTGCAAAAACGAATTTGCAAAACCTTGCCTATTACGGTGTAAGCCAAGAAGAATTAAATACTTTAGAGGTTATACTCACCGAATTTAAAGCAACACTTACAAAGCCTAAAGCTATCATAGTAAAGCCTGAAAAAGTAAATAAGGTGAAGATAAATGGAGGTAAAATACTTAGAGAAATTGATGCCATTTTGGAAGAAAAAGTGGACAGACTCTTGCTTCGTTTTGAAGATAGCCATACAGCTTTTTACAAATCATACAAACGCACACGCACGGCTATGTCTAAAAAATCTGTAGCAGAAACAACCGTAACTGATACTATAGCCGATGCAAATGACGCGCCAAAAAAAGGCAGAGGTCGTCCTAAAAAAGTAGCAGTTGCCTAAAAATAACCTTCTGTTATTATCGCAATAGACCTTTTGAGGAAGTATTTAAAAAATATCCAGCCCTTCGCCATTTTGGAGGGAGGAAAAATACTTTATCAAAAAGTCTATGCTTAAATTATACTTGCAACTACTGTTTAGGTGTGTTTAAGTGTTCATTTTTTGTTCGGTGCAGACACCTAAACAAGGTATCCACACGTTTGATATTCCACCAAACACGCTTACAAAAACGAACACTTAACGAATACTAAACACTACCATCTCAAAAAAATAAATAAGTATGAACCGTTTTATTTTGTCCTTTGCTTTTTGTGTTAGCATGGCATCTTTTGCTACAGCACAAATTACTTACCATCCGAGCAACCGCCCCACAAAAGCAGAAGGCGAGTTTGATAAAAATGTACGCACTTGTGTAACCTCTGATACATCAGCTATAGCAGGTGATAAATTTAGTTTTGCGGACTGGATTTGTACAATACAGCTATATAACCGCCTCATGACAGAACGCGTTACGTCAGGCTTTACCGATAAAATAGCCGCAGAAAAGGCGCGTGCTATGGAAATAGGCAAGCTCGCTCAAACTTGCGATGCCCTGAAAGCGGCTAAATCTGAATTGGCTAGTATTAGCAAAATCTACGATAAAAATGTTAAAACAGGCGATGAAGAAAATTCAGACGGGAAAACCAAAATTGACTTAGCTTCTGCTAAAGAGCTTTTGAAACTCTCTAATAAGGTGCTTGAAAAACTTAAAATAACTAGACGCATAACGCGCATACAATAGAGCCTATTGCGAACGTACATTTCTTATCTCTCAAATTTTTAAGAGAAGAATAAGCCTATAAAAACTTTAAATGACTGGGAATTGATAAGATAACAAAATCCCTAATACGCACATTGGAATGGTGAGATTATCCAATCCGCGACCACTTAATGCTTCAGAAATAGTAGCAAGGCATGATATGGTGCAGGCAAGTGTTAATACAGCACTTGCCTGCAAACCATGTGGGTGAAGATAAAATGCTATACACCACGTAAGTATAAAACTGCTTATGAAAAAAGCGGCACTGCCCACCATTGTTTTGTTTGAAATGCCTATTTTATATTTCCCATACGGAAAGCGTTTGCCAAATAAAGCCGCAAGAGGGTCGCAAACAGCCAGCGTAAGCACAGGTAAGTAAAAAAGTACCAACTTGTAATCATAAAAAACGTAGGCAAGATAGCAACCATATACTGAAATGGGATACAATAAACTGCCATGTGAAGGTCGGTCTATAGCATTGATAGAAGGCAATAACTTGTATTGTAAACTTCCTATTAAAATCAATGCAAAACTGCTACAAAGTAGTAAAACAAACCAATGATTGCTCAATAATACAGGAAATAACAACGTCAGAAAGCCTGTCCCAAAATGCACCAATTTGCGCGTTAGCTCGGCTTTTACCTTTGCTTTGTGATACAACCATTCTGCCAAGCCAAATAGCGCGAGAAAGCATAAACCCAGTAATAATGTATTCAAAATATCAAGCATAGCATAAAGTTTAAGCAAGTAAAATGCAATTTAGCAAACGTTTTGGTTGAAAACTCTCATTTTCCAAAAAACTTTGTAATTTTGCCCTAAAAAAACGATATGGAACAAATACCCGCCACCCAAGAACGCAAACGCCAAAAACCAGATTGGCTCAAGATACAAATACCTGCTGGACACGAATACAATGAGGTAAAGCAAATAGTGGCTGAACATAAGTTACACACCATTTGCCAAAGTGGAAAGTGTCCTAATATGGGCGAATGTTGGGGACGAGGCACAGCCACCTTTATGATTTTGGGAGATATCTGCACACGCGCTTGTCGCTTTTGTGCTGTGAAAACAGGCAGACCAGAGGCAGTAGATACACAAGAGCCTATGCGTGTTGCTGAATCTATTAAACTCATGAAGCTCAAACATTGTGTAATAACTTCTGTAGATAGAGATGACCTTGATGATGGCGGTTCGCACATTTGGGCGGAAACAATCAAAGCCGTGAAATTACTCAATCCTGAAACTACGATTGAAGTGCTTATTCCTGATTTTAAAGGTAAGATAGAAAACATACAACGCGTTATAGCTGAAACCCCTCACGTTATTTCACACAATGTAGAAACTGTGCGTAGGCTCACACGCGAAGTGCGGCGCAATTCAAACTATGAACGCAGTCTTAGTGTATTGAAAGTGATAGCTGATAGCGGTACACGCGCTAAATCAGGCATCATGCTTGGTTTGGGCGAAACAGAATCTGAAGTTTTGGAAACCTTAGACGACCTCCGCCAAGCGGGTGTGTTAGTGGTAACCATTGGGCAATATTTACAGCCTACCAAAGATCATTTGGAAGTACAATATTTTGTTACACCTGAACAATTTAAGTTTTACGAAACAGCAGGCTTGGCAAAAGGGTTTCGCTTTGTAGAAAGTGGGGCATTGGTGCGTAGTTCGTATCATGCTGAAAAGCACGTCTTGTAAATTTTCACAACGTACTAAGCGCAAACTATTTTTGCCAAAATAAAATTGAAATGGGCGTTCGCAAAATACGTTTCTTTATCTTCTTGCGCGATGTTGCGTGGCTTGCGGTTACCGCCTTTGGCGGGCCGCAAGTCCACATGACATTGTTTTTAGAATTGTTAGTAAAAAAGCGTAGGTATATCAACGAACAAGAGTTTTGGGAGTTGCATGCACTTTGTCAAATCTTGCCTGGACCTACCTCCTCGCAAACTATCGTAACCATCGGCTTTCGGCTGGGTGGTGCAAAGTTAGCGTATTTGACATTGTTGGTGTGGTGCTTGCCTGGAGTCTTTCTTATGACAATTTTTGGAATATTAGTTGCTTATTTGCACGCTGTGAAAATCTCTTTGGATTTTATGTATGTGGTACAGCCTGTGGCTATAGGTTTTATGTGTCATGCGGCATTGAATATTACTACCAAAATTGTACATACACAAGCAGGTTATATTTTAATGGGTTTGGCGGCGATTGCGGCTTATTTTATTCACACACCTTGGGTATTTCCCTTAGCGGTGGCTGTTGGCGGGGTTGTAACCGCCTTTAAATTTAAAGCACAAGAGAAGGAAGTAAAAGCTCCTTTTCGGATACAATGGGCAAATTTTATCTTATTCTGGAGCGTATTATTTGGACTTGCACTTGCGGGCTATCTAACTGGGTGGCGTTGGGTACGGCTTTCTGAAAACTTTTATAGAAATGGTAGTTTTGTTTATGGTGGAGGGCAAGTACTTATACCCGTATTACTTACTGAGTTTGTTAAATTTAAGAGGTATCTTACTCAAGATGAGTTTCTATCGGGTTATGGATTAGTGCAATTAGTACCTGGCCCTGTTTTTTCATTCGCTTCGTTTATTGGGGTGTTGGCTATGCGTGAGTACGGTTTAGGATGGCAAATAGCGGGAGGCATATTAGCAGGTTTATTTATTTTTATCCCTGGTGCCTTTATCATGTTTTTTGTCATTAGAATTTGGGAGCATTTGAAAGGTTATCGGGTTGTAAAAGCCTCTATAGAAGGTATCAACGCCACAAGCGCAGGCTTAGTGATAGCCGCTGCACTATTTCTGGTTGTTTCTTTAGAGGATTCATGGGATAAACTTGCCTACGTAACAGCCTCATTCTTATTATTGCAATTTACAGCTGTTTCTCGCCCTGTACTTATTTTAACCGCACTTTTTGCAGGACTTGTATGGCAATTTGTTAAATTTTAACTTCTATATGCATAAAAAAGAAAGCTCATCACAAAAAAAGTTAAAAACAATGTAATTCCCCAAAAGTACTCTAATTTTGTGCCTATGAAAATATTGGATTGGTACATACTCCGCAAATTTATCAGCACGTTTATCTTTACTGTCTTGATACTCATGGCGGTTATCATTGTAATAGACACCACTGAAAAAATAGAGAACTTTCGCAACCCTATCCTAACATTTAGGCGCATATTCATGGAGTACTATGTGAATTTTGTGCCTTCAGTAGCTGTTATGATAAGTCCTTTGATGATTTTCATTGCTACCGTATTTGTTACATCGCACCTCACTACGCATACTGAAATAGTCGCCATGCTTAGTTCTGGCATAAGTTTGATACGCATTATGCGCCCTTATTTGCTTGGTGCTACGCTTATAGCTGCGGTTATATTTGGGTTTAAAGGCTGGGTCATACCTCATGCAGATAAAATCAGGGGCGATTTTGAGGATAATTATGTGCGAGGCAAATTCTATTTTAAGCAATTGAACTTTCATACCAAGCTCTCTCCGAATTTGTATGCTTACATGGAACGATACGACAATACCATTAACACAGGCTATAAATTTACCTTAGAAAGAATAGACGGCTTAGAATTAAAACAGAAACTGGAAACTCAACGGATTATGTGGGATAGTACCAAAAGAAAGTGGCATTTAGACCAATTCAAAGTGCGCGTGCTGGAGGCAGGCAAGGAAAAAGTTAGCTATTTCCCTGAACGCGACACCGTGTTGAGTATGAATCCCAAAGACTTTGAAAGCAAGGTTGAATATCACCAAAGATTAAATAATACGGAACTTGATGCCTATATTAAAGAGCAACAACTGCGCGGAGGCGATAATGTGGAACGCTTTATTGTAGAAAAATATGAGCGATATGCCTATCCATTTTGCGTAATTATTCTTACAGCTATAGGCGTAATTGTTTCAGCCCGAAAGTCGCGAGGCGGCACAGGTTTTCAAATCGCTTTAGGGTTTGTATTGGCTTTTTTGTATATTGGCTTGGTAATAGTCAGCAGAGGTTTTGCTGAAAAAGGTGGCTTGCCTACCTACTTAGCGGTTTGGTTGCCTAATATTTTGTTCGGTTTATTGGGCGTTTTTATGTATTATAGAGTGCCAAAATAAAAAACAAGGCTCTTCTAACGGGCAGGCGAGTTCACAACTTGCCTACCAAAACCGAGTCGGGCAGGCAAGTTCACAACTTGCCTACCAAAACCAAGTCGGGCAGGCGAGTTTACAACTTGCCTACTAAAACCAAGTCGAGCAGGCAAGTTCACAACTTGCCTACTAAAACCAAGTCGGGCAGGCGAGTTCACAAATTTCCTGACAAAATAAACTACATAGCCGTTGTTTGTGTTTCCATAAACAACTACTAATTCATTTTTTCTTAATATTATGGATAAAATATCTCCCCAAACCCCTGTTATTATAGGCGTTGCACAATTTACACAGCATTGGCAGGAAGGGCAAATGCCTTTAGAGCCTTTGCGTATGATAGAAAAAGCTGTCTGCCAAGCCTGCGAAGATACTGCAGCAAAAGATGTTTTGGCACAAATAGATGGTATTTTTGTTACTAATATTTTTGGCTATCAATATGCAGATGCCCCTACACAATTAGCTGAAATGTTGTCTATTCCTGATGTAAAAGTTAAAGAGTTTTCAAGCATAGGAGGCAATACACCGCAGGCTACCGTAAATCGTGTATGCCATGATTTGCAGGCAGGCAAGCTAAAAATGGCTCTCTTGGTAGGTGGGGAAGCAAACTATAGCTTGGCTAAACTCATGAAAAGTGGTGCAAAAACTGATTGGACTCCCCAAAAAGCACCTCAGTATATTTCAGGCGAAAACAAACTTGGTACAACCAATCTCGAAAATAATTACGAGCTTTTTTTGCTAACCAATGCCTATCCTATCTTTGAAACAGCCCTTAGACACCAAATAGGAAACTCGCCTGCCGAACATCATGCACACCTTGGACGGTTGTACGCACCTTTTGCTAAAATTGCTGAAAAAAACACCTTTGCATGGCAACAAACTGCCTACTCGCCCGAAGAAATAACGACCGCCTCGCCTGAAAATCGCACGATAGCCTATCCTTATACCAAACGTATGTGCGCCAATAATCAAGTCGACCAAGCTGCTGCCCTTATTCTTACCACACAAGCAGTAGCTGATGAATTACAGATTCCACAAGCAAAAAGAGTGTATCCTACAGGAGGTGCAGATTTGAACGATATTTGGGATTTCGCCTGCCGCCCTGACCTTACACAATCTGAAGCCATAGCGCATTGTACTAAAATAACACTCGAACAAGCTAAATTGAAATTAACTGATATACAAGCATTTGATTTGTACAGCTGTTTTCCTGTTGCTGTGCAAGTTGCACAAAAGGAAGTTGGTATTTTACCAACAGATACAAGAACAATGACCATTACAGGAGGGCTTGCCTACTTTGGTGGGGCATGGAATAACTATGCTATGCACGCCATAGCACAAGCAGTAGTAAATATTAGAGAAAAGCCACAACATATCTTATTGAACGCGTTAGGCTGGTATATCACCAAACACGCGATAGGCATATACAGTCCTTTGCCTACAGGCAAGGGGTGGATTGATGCGGAAAAAGAGGCACTTTTGTTGCGTTTGCAAGTTGAAATAAACGAAAAAGCCTTGCCTGCCCCTATAGAAGTAGCCAATGGCGCATTTACTATCTTGGGCTATACAGTTTCGTATGACCGCGATGGCGTGCCTAAAAAAGGTATAGCACTTGGCAAAATAGGTAAAGACAGGGCTTGGGCTTTTATAGAAGGCAGCAGGCAAGCCTTGACTAATCTCGAAACTTCAGAGTGGGTAGGCAAGACGCTCCATGTGCAATTTGATGAGCGAAGAAAAAGGAATGTGATAACAATAGAAGGGTAGGGGAGAAGTCGTTTTGAAAAATAAATTTTTAATTTTACTATTTATAATTAGTCTAAATAAAAATAAGCTGTTATCTTTGCACAAGATAATTAAACCTAAAAACTTTTAACCTATGTTGAACAACATTCAAAAAACAGCTATCACCTTGTTATTCAGTACTTTTATGTTCGCTTGTGGCGGTAAAGACGATGAACGTCCTGAACTTGTAATTCCTACCACGTATAATAGTGAAAACTTTGTTGCTAATACTACCACCCAAATTGCCATCACAACACAACTAAAAAATTTGACAGATGAAGCCAAAAAAGGGCGTGTCAATGGTACAACTGTTTTGAAAGCCACTCTATTGGGTTTATTCGTGGAAGGCAATCCGAGTCTTAAAAATCAAATCCTGCCATATTATGCAGGCAAGCTCGAAAGTACAAACGGATGGTTTGAGGAGTTTTCGAAAGCGAGTGGTGGCACATATACGCCCACCAATACACCCACAGGCAATGGTGGTACCTTTGGTGGTTATTTATTTGATGAGAATGGTTTGGAATATGAACAAATGATAGAAAAAGGGCAGTTTGGCGCTACACTTTACAAACATCTTGTCGAGATTTTGACAGGCGTACTTACTATAGAAAGTGTGGATAAGGCAATGGCTATCATAGGCGCGAATCCATCGTTTCCGAATAGCAGTGATGCGGTTAAACACCCAAAACCTGACAAATATTTAGCTGTATACATAGCCAGACGCGACAAAAACGATGGCAACGGCTTATATAGCAAATTGAAGTATAATTTTATAAAACTTCAAGCAGCTATTCG
>JAYTNK010000385.1:0-5335 GCA_043748375.1 Cytophagales bacterium | reverse complement strand
TGTTTGAAAGCGAATTATTCGGCTATAAAAAAGGTGCATTTACAGATGCCAAAGAGGATAGAATGGGGCGTTTTGAATTGGCGCAGAAAGGCACACTGTTTCTTGATGAAATAGGCAACCTCTCCCCTGCCCTACAAGCAAAACTGTTGGCGGTTTTGCAAAACAGAGAAATTAAGCCGCTTGGGTCAAATAAAAATATAAATATAGACATACGCCTAATTTGCGCTACAAATATGCCTCTACAGGAGATGGTACGCGAACAACGGTTTAGGCAAGATTTGCTGTATCGTATCAATACTGTGGAAATAACCTTGCCTCCCCTACGTGAGCGTAACGAGGATATTCCGTTGCTTGCCAAGCATTATCTCGATTATTATGCCCGAAAATACCGCAAAGGAAATAAACAGTTTAGCCCATTGGCGATTAAATACCTCGAACAATACAACTTCCCTGGCAATGTGCGCGAACTCCAACACGCCATAGAACGCGCCATTATACTGAGCGAATCACCCGTTTTGCAACCCTCAGACTTCTTTTTCCTTACCCAAACAGCTACCAATACAAGCGAAAATATACCTAACTCGCTTAACTTAGACGAAGTAGAAAAAACAGCCATAGACCGCGCACTTTTAAAACACAACGGCAATATATCTAAAGCTGCTAAAGAATTAGGACTTACACGCACTTCGCTTTATCGAAGATTAGAAAAATATGGGTTTTAAAGAATATCGCAAAACAAAACATTCGTTTTTGGTGTTCTTTCGAAAGGCACATTTTTTTGAGTAGCAAATCAGCTTTTTTTACCGTTTATGAGTGGCATTCGCTATTCAAAAATAAAACTCGCATAAAAAGTATTGCTAAAAAAAGATTTTTGCTTACCTTTGCACAAAATATTATTCATTCCATGAAACTAAAGAATAAAACCCTTCTTGCCTTCGGATTGGGCATAGCTGGTACTGCAGCTTACTTCTGGTTCAAAAACCAACCACCCACATTCAAAATCATTGAAACGGATAGCCAAGAGCAATCTGTAAAATGGCAATACGGCAAAATTGTAAACATTGCACACGCAGGGCAAAACAATACATATAGTAACAGCGAAAACTCTGATTTTTACGTGAACGTGGGCGCAATCGAACACAATGGCAAAGTCGTAGGAATTCGCTTCAACTTCTTAGGCAAAGACACACGTCAGCCTTATTTCGTTTATTTTGAATAAATTATGAATAGAATACAAAATAGAGTAGCCATAGTAACAGGCGGCGCACAAGGCATTGGGCGCGGTATAGTGGAACGATTTGCCAAAGAAGGGGCAATAGTAATTATTTGGGACGTGCAGTACGAAAAAGCGCAACTCCTTGCCTCCACACTCAAAGCTCAAAAGCTCAAAGTAGAGGCAATGGAAGGGGTGGATATTCGTGTATTGGCTCAAGTAGAGGCAGCAGCACAGCAAATCGTGGACAAACATGGTAAGATTGACATTCTTGTCAATAATGCAGGCATTGTACGCGATAGCACTTTGCTAAAAATGACTGCCGAACAATGGCAGGAAGTACTTGATGTGAACCTTACAGGCGTGTTTAATTGCACCAAAGCCGTTGCACAATTTATGGTAAGTAACCAATACGGACGTATTTTGAGCCTCTCCTCCACCTCTGGCGTGTATGGCAATTTTGGGCAAACAAACTATGTTGCGGCAAAAGCAGGTGTGGCTGGTATTACAAAGACTTGGGGGCGCGAATTGGGCAAATATGGTATCACTGCTAATGCTATAGCTCCTGGTCCGATAGCTACCGATATGCTCGCTACAATTCCTGAAGGGCAACTTGAGCAACTTATTCAACGTATCCCCGTAAAACGTACAGGCAAGCCTGAAGACATTGCGGCTGCCGCACTGTTCTTGTGTTCAGAAGAAGCGTCTTTTGTTACAGGGCAAACGCTGGTAGTAGATGGCGGCACTATGCTTGGCGGATAGTAGTTTTGCCCTTGCCTACTTGTACTATAGGTAGGCAAGGGCAAGATAATACTACCTTCACTATTCACTTATTATTCTAAAAATCTTTGAAACACATATACCTCATACGCCATGGGCAGACCACGTACAACCAACAAGGTGTAGTACAAGGAAGTGGGATAGACTCAGACCTCAATGAAAAAGGGCTACTGCAAGCAGTTGCCTTTTTTGAAGTGTATAAAAATATTCCTTTTGACACTATTTATACCTCAAAACTAAAACGGACAGTGCAATCTGTTCAGCCGTTTCTTAATATAGGTTTGAAACATGAAGCCCATGTCGGTTTAAATGAAATAAGTTGGGGATCAAAAGAAGGGCAGGCGGTGTTGCCGCACGAAGAAGACCCTTTTTTTTCAAAAATGCTTGCCGAATGGCGCAAGGGCAATACACATATTTCTGCTTTTGGAGGGGAAAGTCCTGACGAGGTAGCTACAAGGCAAAAGCCTTTTTTAGAAACACTATTCTCGCCTGAAAAAGCCCATGAAAATAACGTATTGATATGTATGCATGGACGTGCTATGCGCGTTTTGCTTTGTCAATTACTAAACTTTCCTATCAGCGAAATGGACACTTTTGAGCATGGTAACCTCTGTTTGTATCACTTGGTTTATACTGGCTCGATGGTGAACATATTAAAACACAATGAACGCTCGCACTTATTGGGCATCTAAGATTAACAAAGATAGGTTTGTCGAGGTATTTAAGCCTAAACAAACCTATCATCACTTTCTTATTCCCAAATAACTGCCTTACCTGAGTCAAACCATTTTTCCAAGTATTTACCGAAGGTATCTTCCAATACATTGCGTTTGATTTTGAGGGTAGGCGTAAGTATGAGATTCTCTATCGTCCAGCCCTCTTTACAAATAATAACTTGTTGTAATTTTTCATAGCTTGGGAGGTCTTTATTGACAGCTTTTAGGGTTTTCTCCAAACTCTCTTCTATGCTTTTTTTGTCATGCATTGCCTTCTTGCCTACCTCAGAAAGCACCATAAGCGCAACAGGTTGGGCTAAGTTACGCCCCAATACACACACTTGCTCTACGTTTTCATTATCGGCAAAGCCTGCTTCGATGGGTCCTGGTATAATAAACTCACCTTTAGTGGTTTTGAATTGGTCTTTCACACGCCCTGTAATACGCAAGAGGTCGTTTTTGTATTCGCCCATGTCGCCTGTGTAAAGCCAGCCGTCTTTTATCATTTCGGCAGATTTCTCCTCGTCTTTGTAATAGCCTGTCATTACCCAATCAGCCTTCATCATGATTTCTTGCGTGCTGGGGTCTATTTGTATGTGGCAGTCGGGATATGGTTGCCCCACTGTGCCTATTTGTACATTATCGGCGCGCATGAGTGTGCAACAGCCGTTGTTTTCAGTCATGCCGTAGGCTTCTTGAATGAGAATACCAAGTCGATGAAACCATTTGAGCAAAGATGCAGGCATAGGTGCAGCTCCTGTTAGCATGACTTTGGCTTGCGACAAGCCCAGCCCTGCTTTAATTTTACGCTTTACAATACCCGAAAGAATGGGGATGCTCAACATAAGATTGAGTTTCTTTTGAGGCATTTTCATCAATATCCCTTGTTGGAATTTTGTCCAAATGCGTGGTACAGCCAAGAAATGCGTGGGTTGTACAGAGGCGAGGTTTTTTGAAAATGAGTCTAAATTTTCCACAAAAGAGATAGAGCCGCCTGAAGCTAAACTTGCTACCTCTACAATTTGCCTTTCTGCAATATGACATAAGGGCAGGTAAGAAAAAAACTTATCTGTAACCATGCTTACTTTGAGGGCAGGCAAGGCAGATTTGAGTGCGCTCGCCATCGTGAAAAAGGTGTGCATTACGCCTTTTGGTGTGCCTGTAGTGCCTGACGTATAAATAATCGTACAAAGGTCATGAATATTAGGCAGATAGTTTTCTTTGACAGGAGTGTTTTGGCTAATAAGGTCTTGCCATTTTTCATAACCAGCTTCTTCTGCGGGGCTTTCAGGCAAGGTGATGCTTCGTATATCGGCACTGATACCATTTTTCATGGTCTTCCAGCTATCAAGCCTGCCTATGAACAATACTTTGCAGCCACTGTGGTCAAGGACTTCTTTAATTTTCTCGTCTGTAAGTGTAGGGTAAAATGGCACTGACACATGTCCTGCCATGAGGATAGCCAAGTCTGCCATTACCCAGTGGGCGCAGTTTTTAGATACCAAACCGATGTTACTTTGGGGAGGCAAGTTCATAGCTTTCAATACAGATGCCATGCGGCGTACTTGATTGCCGACTTCACTCCAAGTATATTCTACCCAATTATCTCCGTTGGGTTGGCGCAAATATACGCTATTTGGTGTTTCTTTTTCCCACTTATAGAACAGCTCTACTAAGGGCTTCATGAGTGGGTGATTTTGATTTTGCATACGATTTAGGTGCAAGAGAGTTTAAATTGGACTGCTATAGTGAATCGCAAAAATGCAATGTTGTTATAGCCATATACACATACTTCACAAAAATACTTGTTTTTTTATATAAAACAACTAAAAACTAATAATTTATATAAAATATCAGGCAAATTGGTGTAGGTTATTTTTGGCTTGTGTAAACCAAAAGAAAGCATCTTTCTCATTATCAAAATAAGCTATATCTGCCTCTGCTTCTTGTTGGATTACGACTTCTGACACTTCGTCAACTATTTGCTCAACTGCTAAACTTTCAATAAATTCAGTAGGCATTACGTATCCTAACTTTACTACGCCTGTAGCTATAATTTTAGGTACGATTTCGGTAGCAACCCATATTTGCAATTCGGGAGTTACAGCAAAGCGCAAATCGCGTAGGTTCATGAGCAAATTGCGAGGCATGTACGTTTCTACAGCACTCAATATGGCATATTGGGCTTGCATAACGCTTTCTATGGTAGCAAATTGGCTTTTTTCATTTACCCGAACTACTACTGTGTACAAGGATTCATCAAAATAGATAGTTTGAAATTCAGTTAAATGCATATATTTTTTTCCAAATATAAAGACTTAATAAATATAAAACAAATGGTTCTCCAACAATTTTGGTGGTGGTAAAAAGTGTAGGGGAAATCCCTTGTGGTTGCCCTTGCTATTATAACACATTTTGTTCTATAAACACCCTAAAAATTAGGCAAAATAAAGATTTTGTCTTACAAAAAAAGCAACCACAAGGGATTCCCCTACTCAAAAAACGTTCCCGCAAAAATTGTCAGACAACCGTTTTTCTTTATTATTAACGGTGCGCAATTTTATTTTTCTTTTTTGCAAATATACAAAACGCCACCCTTTTTGGGTGGCGTTTTGATACAATTTCA
>JAYTNK010000384.1:0-3708 GCA_043748375.1 Cytophagales bacterium | reverse complement strand
TGAGCATTTGTTGGCGAAAGTCAGGGCCTGTATCTATTACTAAGTGCAAGCCATCAACTTCTACCAAAACAGATACGCGCAAGCGTTGGTCGTGGAAGTCTAAAGACCGACACACCACACAATTACACGCAATAACAGGCACGCCTTGCGAGGTGCCACTTCCCAAAATTGTTATTTTCATACACAAAGATTATGTTTAGTCAAAATTTTGCCTACTTTTGCAACGTTCATTTCAAAATTTTGCTTTTGATATAACCTCCGTAATTTTATTTAGTTATAGCGAAGTCGCACAAAATCTTGACATGTCAATGTTTACAAAATGATTAATGTAGTTTGGTTTATGCGCTTTTGGCGCAAATTTGTAATCTTATTGAAGCGCGTAAAGCTATCTGAGAAGCCTTATGTATCGCTTTGGGACTTTGCAGTTATCTTATTTCGCAAAGTTACTGAGCCGAATGTACATCAGCAGGCAAGTGCCATAGCATTTAGTTTTACGTTGTCCCTCTTTCCCGCCATTTTGTTTTTGTTTTCTATCATTCCCTACGTGGCATATTACGCACAAATTCCTAATCTTTCCTCACAAATTTTAGAGTTATTGCATGGGACTATACCAGAGGGTATTTATGAATTTGTAAAACCGACAATTATTGATATTATTGATAAGCCACGTGCAGGTATGGTTTCTGTTGTATTTGTATTGGCAGTTTATGCTGCCTCAAGTGGCGTAGTTGAACTTATGTACACTTTCAATACAAATTTTCAATATTCAGAGAAGCGTAGTTTTTTACATAGGCGTATGGTAGCCATTGGGCTGTCGTTCATGTTTGCGTTGTTATTGGTGATAGCGGTTGGCATAATATTGGTAGGCGAGCTGATTATGCACATTTTATTGAAAAATAAGACCTTGAATCCTGATTTTATGTATTATTCATTAGTCTTTTTTAGATATTTCCTTTCCTTTTTATTGTTTTATTTTGGCATAGCTTATATTTATTATGTCGCTCCAGCGTTTCACAAGAAGTGGAAACTGCTGTCGTATGGCTCTATGCTTGCCTCATTAGCGGCTATCTCTATTACATCGGGGTTCTCGTATTATTTGGGGCATTTTGCCACCTATAACCAACTATATGGCTCTATTGGAACGATTATCGCGCTGATGCTTTGGTTTTACATTTTGGCATGGATACTTTTGATAGGTTTTGCGCTTGATGCGAGTTTTTACGAAGCACGTATTGACAATGAAATAGAACGAAAAAAACGCATAGATATGTTAAACGAGCTGGATATATAGTGTTTTTTTGTGGAATCTATTTTTAATATAAATAAACCTTGTTATTTTTTTGTTCTGTTATTGCAGAACTAAAAAAAATAACTTAACTTTGCAAACCAATTACAAATAATTCTCACACATGGAAGAAAAGAAAGTAAAAGATATGGTCGAGCGCATCGGTATTGTATGCGATAAAGACGGAATGCCGCCTCTTGCAGGGCGTATGGTAGGTTTCTTTTTGCTCGCAGAGCCGCCACACAAGACCTTTGATGAATTGACAGAGTTTTTGCAGGCAAGCAAAAGTGCTATTAGTACTACTTTGCGGTTTTTAGAAGGACAAGGAATGGTAGAATATATTACCTTTTCAGGTGATAGAAAACGCTATTTCCGCCTTTCAGTAGAGAGTTGGGGGAACGTGATTTTGAGTAAGATGGATTTTCTAAAAATGATGCGTGAGCGTATAGCGGCTGTATTAGAAATAAGAAGCGATGCGTACCCTGAGTTCAATTTAGGGCTAAAGTCTATGCACGCTTTGTATGATATTTTCTTAGATGGTATGCCTATTTTAATGCAGAAATGGGAAGAGAAAGTAAAGGAATTAAAAAAGGAAAGCGAAGGCACAGTTATTTAATTACACTTTCTACAAAATACATATCTACTTCGCCTTTGTTCTTGGCTTTTATTTTTCCTCTGAATAGACAGTTGAATTGGTCTTTAACAAGGGCGTGTGTAGTACCCGATATATTTATTTTGCCTATTTCGCCGCTACTTTCCATGCGGGAGGCAAGGTTTACTGTATCGCCCCAAATGTCATACGCAAATTTATTCTTGCCTACCACACCCGCAATAACTTCGCCTGAATGAATACCAAGTCGTATCTCCCATGCGGGTTTACCTTGTGCCAATTTCTCCTCTTTCCACACATTCATCCATGCTTGCATAGCAAGTGCGGCATATACAGCATCTGCTGGGTTTGTTTCGTTGGCGGTAGGCAAGCCTCCCGCACACATATAGGCATCACCTATAGTTTTAATTTTTTCAAGTTTATACTTTTCGCAAATCTCATCAAAGGCAAGAAAGCAGACGTTCAGTGCCTCAATCACTTCTTGAGGCGCAAGTTTTTCGGCAATATGCGTAAAGCCTTTGAAATCCGTAAAAAGCACCGTAACAAGTTCATACTGTTTAGGGGTAGCGATACCTGTACTTTTTAGTTCTTCGGCTACTTCCCAGGGCAAAATACTCAAAAGTAATTGGTCAGTCCGCTTCTGTTCCATTTTAATAAGTTTGAGCGTAGTGCGCATGGACTCGTTCTTTTTGGCAATTTCCTCAGCTTGTTTTTCTATACGTTCTTGTGCTTGTTTTCTACGGTAACCTTGATAAGCTATGACGATTTCGTCCTCCATAGATTTCATGAAAGACAAGTCTTCCAAATCCCAAACACGTGGTTCATTTTTTTGGAAACAAACCAAAATACCTTTTTGCTTTTCGCTCAAAATATTAGGGTAAATAATGATAGCGCGTATGTCTTTTTGCAAAAAATACTGCCTGCTGTCATCATCAAATAAGGCACTTTTTTCTATGTCATCTATAACCAATGGCAGTTGATTTTCAAGAACGTGCATAAATATAGGCAGTGCCACCATTTCCAAAAGTTTTGTTTCTTCTGAATGATTGCTACCAATACAATAAAATGTATTTTCTTTAAAATTGTGATACCAAAGTTGGCTTGCTGAAACGTCAAGGGCTGTAACGATTGCCTTTGTAACCTCTATAGCGAGTACCTGCCAATCACCATTTGAGATAGCCTCATTCTTAGAAAGTTCGAGTAGGATTTCAATATTTTTTTCTAACTTCGTTTTTTTATTTTGTATAGTGCTATTAAGTTGCAATACGGTATCGCGTTGGCTTTCTATTTCTTCTTTTTGGCTTTCCAGCAGGTTATTTTTAATATTTATGTCGGCATTTAGTTTAATATGTTTCTTTCTACTTTGGAAGACAAAATAACCAGCACCTATTGCAATACATAACGCGAATATGATAAGACCCATAATGACATTTTTTTTGCCTGCAATAATATCTTTTTCGGCTGCTTCGCGTGTATTCATTTCATTTTCTTTCTTCAGAAATTCATTTTCTCTATCCTTTTTTTTGGTATCATAAATAGCTTGCATTTTAGCTAATTGCGTTGATTTTTCTACATTATCAATACTATCACTGAGTGCCATATATTTTTTTTGATAACTCAATGCATCTGCCAAATCGCCACTATTTTCTGAAAGATGCGCCAATGTAAAATAGGCATTGCGTTCATCTACACGTGCTTTAATTTCTTTGGCTATGCCTAAAGATTGCAAGGAATATTTTTTGGCTGATTGAAAAATTTTAAGGCGAATATATACCCAAGCTATATTATCCAAACAACCTGCAATAGACCGTTT
>JAYTNK010000383.1:0-2226 GCA_043748375.1 Cytophagales bacterium | reverse complement strand
AATAATAGTATTTTCCTCATTGGAATAAAAACTAAGGGTTAAATTTGATATGCAAAAATAAAAACGGTTCTCTAAGTTCGAAAAACCGTTTTGTGAAAGGCGGGTTTGGCTTTGTGAAAGGTAATTATTTACGCGATTTCAATCAATAATAGGCAATAAAAACGAGTTATTTTACCGATTTTATGATTTCAAGACACCTATTCAAATCAATATTTCTGTAATAAGCAGCAGATTTAAAACAATATTGTTTATTATCTTTTTGGATATAATAAAGAAATTGCCCTCTGTTTTTAGTTTGGATAGTTACCCCAAAACCATTTGTAATTGTTTCTTGACTCAAAACTTTGAAAGATTTGGAAGATGCTTTTACCAATATATTCAAATTTTCTACTGAAGGATTGGCTTCTGCTATATTCATCACACGCCTGCCTGCATTTGAGATTTCAACTGTAGTTTTTCCCTCGAGTTTATTCTTTTTGATTATCCAACCCATAGGTAAGTTAATAGTCAAGTTAAATTCATCAATTTTAGCATCTTTTATACCACAGTTTCTCAAAAAAAGTATAAAAAAAGCAAAGAAAAATAGAAAAACAATTTTTTTCATTGGAATAAAAATTAAGAGGGTTAAATTTGATATGCAAAAATAAAAACGGTTCTCCAAGTTTGGAAAACCGTTTTGTGAAAAGCGTGTTTGGCTTTATGAAGGGGTACGATTTACGCAACTTTACTCTATTTTGAGGATACGTGCCTGCTCACTTGCATAAATAATGCCCGCACTGTCTATATATAGTCCAAGAATATCATTAAAAGTAGCGTTTGCCAATGTGCCATCATTATTACCAACACCAGCGATGTTACCTGTCAAAGTAGTAACTTCGTTGGTAGTAAGATTGATTTTTCTAATTCTGTTATTATCTGTTACATACAAAAAGCCTGCATTATCTGTACAGATCCCACGTGCGGTACTAAACCTTGCATTTGCCCCTATACCCTCAGTAGTTCCACCCATTGTTAAAGAACCCACTACAGTAGTTACCACACCTGCAGAAGTAATTTTGCGAACTGAATTCCTATCGCCTACATACACGTTTCCTTGTTTATCTATACAAACTCCTAATGGCTGTGTAAAACCTGCATTTGTACCTGTGCCATCTTGAACGGTAGTAGCACCACCCGCCCAAGTTGTTACCACACCCGCAGATGTAATTTTGCGCATAACCTTTGTATTGCTATTAGGTTGCGAAATATATAAATTGCCTTGCGCATCAATCGCTATGCTATATGGAGCATCAAATCTTGCATCTGTGCCTGTGGCATCTACTGTCCCAACTGTTCCAAGTGTAGAACCTGCAAAGGTTGTTACCACACCTGCAGAGGTGATTTTGCGTATTCGATTCCCCTGATATTCTGCTACATACAAATTATTTGAGGCATCTATACAAATCCCTGTAGGCCCATGAAAACGTGCGGATGTGCCTGTGGCATCTGTACCACCCGTTTGTCCTTGCGTACCTGTAAAAGTAGTTACTACTCCACCAAGCGTAACTTTGCGAATCACATGATTGTTATAATCTGCCACAAACAAGTTGCCTTGTGAGTCTTTTACAGTCTGATAGATAAAATTGAAGGCGGCGGTTGTGCCAGTGCCATCTGCGTAACCTGCTATGCCAAGCGTGCTACCTACAAAAGTGCTTACGGTGGCATAATTACGGGGTTTAGCTGGTATGGGGTCAGCAGGTTTTGGGGTTTCGGGTTCGTCTTTTTTGCAAGAAACGAGGGTTATCCCTAAACAAAGGAATAGGAGAAAAGAAAATGAAACGTTTTTCATGAGCGTAAAAAAAATGATGTGCAAAAATAAAAACGGTTCTCCAAGTTTGGAAAACCGTTTTGTGAAAGGTGGCTTTGGCTTTGTGAAGGGTAGGCAAGATGCTTATTGGTTATGTAAAACCTATTCAGTAGTAGGCAAGGTTATCTTTACTTCTTCACAAACGTAAATGTTCCGTTAGCTTCGTTGTAGGTAAGCTCACAGACAACGTAGGACGTTTCCCGTTCATTAGTTTCTTGCAAGCCTATCTGAATGGTGCTGTTTTTTTTTGGAATTTTTACCCAAATAAAAAAATTAACCTCTTTTCCATTTGGGCTACGTATTACTGTAGCCATCTTTTCGAAAAGAGCTTTGTCAATCTGTTTTATAACATGGGCAGGCAAGTATTGCTCAGTTTTGTC
>JAYTNK010000382.1:0-4349 GCA_043748375.1 Cytophagales bacterium | reverse complement strand
ACTACCCATCCACAAACAAGCACGCACCAGACCGAAGCTCAAGCGCGCGCTGAAGAAAAAATTATTAAAGGCGTGAATCTGCTTTTTGAAGCCTTTGTGGACTGGCGCGAAGCCAAGAGCGAGGACGTAGCGTCTGTATTGCTCAAAATTGTGCAGGATGTAAAAAATTGTGCTTAAGCCACTATGCTTTGCAATTTTGGTTCTTCAAAAGTTATTGTGGGATTTGCCAAAACCATTGTGTAGCCATTCTATAATAACCCCTTGTTTTGCAAAATTGTGGTGCTAAATTGGCGACGATGCTTACAACATGGCTAACTCGTGGATAAGTTTTCCGCAATAACTTTCGAAGAACCAAAAAGGTTTTTCTAAGATTTATAAGGGTTTGAAAAATATCAGTGCATGAAAACAGGTAAAATTATTGATAATCAATGAATTAGCAAGATTATACTTGCTACATTCAACGCACTTCCGTATAAGTCTTAGTAGAACCCAAAAATAACTGATAAAGAATTTGGATATATGCTTTGCTTTGCTTTGCTTTGCATCATAATTTTTTATATCTCTAATTTTTCAATTTCTAAACCCTCTTGTAAAAATGAAAAAAATCAAAATTGCTGTTGCCATTTTCATTATATCCATCCTTTCTCCTATCAACGCGGCTTATGCTGCGGGTAATTGTAGTAGGGTAGTGGATAAGTTTACCACAATTGAATATGAATGGGATTGTTGCAAACCCGGACTCGTACATGCGACTGTAAAGGTTAAAGGTGTAGCGGTAGGCGACTACTATGTAAGCCCGAATAGCGTTTCCTGTTATAGCAATTGTTGCCCCATGTAATTACAATTTTTTATTATCACAAAAAACTCATGAAAAAAAACTCAAAATCATTATTTTTGCTACTTTGTTTAGCAATACTACCCTCTACTTATGTTTCAGCTGGTGGATGTACAGAGGAAACGGATGGTGTTACCACAATTGAATATGAGTGGGACAGTAACGGATTGGCATCTGCTACCGTGCGCATATTTGATAAAGTTGTTGAATGTTATGAAATACCAGTCGATGAAGTCCCTTGCAGGGATTAATTCACATTTAAATCCGATTTATTTTTAACTCAAAACCCAATCACAACGTGATGCAAAAAAAGTTTTTTTTAGGCTTGTTGATATTTTCTATACTGACAGCCTGTGGTAAAATTGATAAAGAAGCTAATACTGTGTTAGCCGATAAAAATCAAGGGACTGACGCTCAAAGAATGTCATTCTTGAAAAAGTCATTGGATTATGATAAAATCCAACACACACCAGGCTCTACAAAATCATGGCGAAAGGCATGGGAGTATTATCAAAAACTACCCGAACTATATGCGCAAAAAGGCTATACCAATCCTCAAGATTTACGCAGTTTGAGAACATTCGTTTTGCATGCTGTGCTTAGCCCTTATAAGTATGGGGTTTTAGTGAACGAAGATCAACCTACACAAACGGAGGCTTTGGCAATAATAGACGAGTTCTCTCAAGTGGATATACTTGATAGACAAGTTAAGGCAGTCATATACAAGTATTTGCAAAGTCAAGGTTTATCAACTAAAGCCACATCCCTTATCGAACAAAGTAAAGATAAGTGGGAAAATACTTCAGAAATGGGTAAAACATTAACCAAATTAATAACAGATTTGGAAAACCCGCCCGCAACTAAAGTAAAGAATAAAAATGCAAAATATCAGCAAGAGCGCACTTACAAAATAGCTAAAATAAAACATTTGGCAGGAAAGTAAAAAAGCAAGGTTAATAAAAAGCGGCTGACAATTTTTGCGGAAATCTGTAACGGTGGGCTTTCAGCCTGCCGTTTTTTTAAGCTTGCGAACAAGTTAAAGTATGTGGCTAAAGTCTTGTCATGCAAAAATTGCCAGACAACCAAATACTTTTGTTGGATTCCAAAAAATTAGCTTGTGCCAACGTTGGCATAAGCTGATTTGTTTTAGGGCTGGAACAGCCGTATCTCAAGCGGTTTGTCCGAGATAGCCTGTAGTTCTACGGGTATAATGGCGGTGTTGCCATCGAGTTCAGGGAAACTGATGCTGGTGATGAGCAAATATTGAATATTAAAAATATTCAAAAATGGACTTATTACACGGTGGCTTTTTTTCTGCTCAAACAAGTCGCGTATTTCTCTCACGCGGTCTTCAGGAAACTCATCACTTCGTAATTTGTATTTATAGTAACTATTCGAAACCTGCTCAAAGACGTTATTAGTCAAAAACAACTTCAAGTTAATACGATAGTCACCCAACGTGATAATCTCCTTGACTGTCCCGTCCATACCAGCTACAGTGGTTTGCTGTATCGTAACTTCATTACTCAGAGTTAAAGTAGGCGGTATGGCAAATTTTACCTCGCCTATCTGTAACTCAGCAAGGGTAGGCACGCCCAGTGCGTTCCCTGAATTTATCAAATTGCTTTGCTGTTGTTGAGGGGTTTCAGCAGAAGGCGAAAAAGGCAAATACCCTTTTATATTACCGTTTATGGCTAAGGGGAAAGGCAAGTTCCACCGCACGCGCGCATAGAGTTCGCGCACATCAAATTCTTTCATAACTTCGTATTTTCACTATGTAAAGATAACAAAAATACCAGCCAAAGACAAAAAGCCTATCAAAAATATAGCTATGTTACATTATTACATAACTGTATTTTTGATAGGCTTTTTTGATTGTTTTTTGAGCAACCCCCCTTAAACACCAAAAGCACCCGTTTGGGTGCTTGGATTGTTGTTGTTGCCCATAATTAGTTTCCAGAGCCGTTGATTTTCCTCTTGAAGTTTTTTGATGATTTCATCTTTGCTTATTTTGATGTAGTCCTCTTCTACAGCAGTTTCTTTGCCGTTGCCAATAAGCCAAGCAATATCCACTTGAGGATATGCTTTAGCGATAGCCGTATGTACATTGCCATTAAAACCACCTGCACTGTTCATCATTTTTGAAATGACGCTGGTGGAAATGCTTGTTTTTTCGGCAAATTCGGCTTGAGTTATATCTAAGTCAAATAGCACTTTCTTTAGCCTTTTGCTGAAGGCTACGTTTTCGGGTTTAGGTTCGTTTTTTTTCATTTTTTGAAGTGTTTTAAATTAAGTGTTCTAAAATAAGAATTTTATTTGCAATAAAGAATTATATTGTTTATATTTGCAAATATGTATCCTTTCTTCATAATGCAAAGATAGGTATTAAAATTCTTATATACAAATAAAATTCTTATACAATCAAAGAAAAATGCAAGAAATAATAGAAACAAAAAAAAGAAGTGGTAAAAACCCTATAGACTCAAGGCTGGAAGCGTTGAGGGAAAGTCCGTTTTTCCCTAAACAAGGTTTTGCTAAAACTATTCATTTTCTCAACCCTTGGGTGCCTTTGCGCTCTATCCATTACGCCTTTAATGGTATATTAAGAGAAGAAAACCGTATGGTTGAGGTAGTGGAAGCCGCCCAAGCGACCATCGAGTTCCGTAAAACTGTAGAAGCGACACACGCTTCTCGCCTCAGCAGGCAAGCTGAAAATCTTGCCCAACAAGCTACTGAAAAAAGACAACTCCTCGAAGCGTAAATATGCAACTTACTATAGACAAAACGCTTGAGGAACTCATCCCACCGCTCACGCAAGAGGAGTTTACCTTGTTGCAAGAAAATATCGAGCAGGCAGGCATTATCCATGACGCTATTCTCTACTTTGAGAACAGCGAAAACGGATTGCCTACCCTACTCGATGGGCATAACCGCTACAAAATTGCGCAAGACACAGGTATCTGTTTTGATACCAAGCGTGTAGCCACTGTCCACAATACAAACCAAGCAATGGCGTGGATGCTGACGAACCAACTCGGTAAACGCAACCTGACTGATATTCAGAAGGTGCAAATCGCCCTAAAGCACAAGCCACTACTCGAACAGGTAGGCAAGGACAGGCAAAATACGAAACATCAGCTTGTGCCAACGTTGGCAGAAGCTAAACCGCATAGCACACGTAGCGAATTAGCGAAAATTGCAGGTGTCGGGCACGAAACTATCCGCAAAGTAGAAATCGTGAATCACAGAGGCGAAGAAGACTTGAGGCGCAAAATGAACGCAGGCAAGGTTACACCCCACGAAGCCTACAAAGAAACGCTTAGACGCGAAGGCTCTATGCGTAAACTTACCCTCAAACGCGACTCAGCAGACGTAGAATCTCGCGCAGAAGCCTTGCCTTCTTTCGAAATACTTGCCAACCCCGCTCATCAGGTTGAAGTCGGGCAATGGTGGCAACTTGGCAGACACACCTTATATGTAGGCGATAGTGCCTTGCCTGCCTTTTGTAAAAGCC
>JAYTNK010000381.1:0-3695 GCA_043748375.1 Cytophagales bacterium | reverse complement strand
CCGAAGCAGAAAAATTTTTTGGTGCGTCTTTTACCGTTCCTTTGGAAAGCAAATCCTTGAATAAAACAACTGACGCAGTATTGATGCTCGATGTGTCGCTGAGTTCCGCGCCTGACAAGTACAATATATGGCTTGCTATGGCAGAGGCATTGCTCAAAAACAATCCACAAAATATCCAAAATTTTGCTGTATTGTTTTTCAATGTAGAAGGAATGTGGTGGCAGGAAAAATTCGTGCCTAATACACCCGAAAACCGCAAGGCTTTCCTGAAATATGCCCGAAAAATGACCTTAGAAGGAGCAACTGACATAGGAATCGCACTCAAAAAAGCATCTGCCTTGCCTACCAACTTGCCTAAAACGCTGTTTTTATTGAGTGATGCCTCTGCCACTTGGGGCGAAAAGGAAGTCAATGCTATCAGTGCGAACCTCAAGGGAAATGACCAAGTTTTTGGCTTCAAAACGGGTATGAGCGAAACAAACCAAATGCTTTTGGAACATTTGGCACGCAAAACAGGCGGAGCTGTGTTTTCTATTGCAGGCGAGGACGAAATCCAAATCGCAAGCAAGGCGTTTTTGAATGATTTTTGGGAAATTACGAACCTTGCCTACCAAAATACGCAAGATTTACTACTACAAGGCAGACCAAAATTTGTGTATGCAGGGCAAAAACTCATAGCAAGTGGCAGAGGAACGCCCTTGCCTACAGCTTCTTTCGACATGACAATCCGCAAAGGCAACGAAACGCAAATTGTCCCCATTCAGTTTCAGGATAGATTGGAAGTGAATTTGAGCAAACGCATTTATGGACAACAAGCTGTAGAGCAGTTGGAAAGTTTGGATTATCTCACTACCAATGCCTCCGAAAAGTATGCGACATATTTCCAAGTAGCAGGGCAAACATCTTCTTTTTTGATGTTGGACAATGAAAATAATTATACGCGCTTTAGGGTAGAAAAAAGCGACACGCTGTATATCCAACAAAACAACGTAAACGCTTTGATAAACGACATTGAGCAAAAGGGAACTGCCTTTTTAGGCAAGCCAAAAGCAGGTTTCTTGCATTGGATATGGACTTTGCCAAAGAAATTGACGCAATTAAGTTTTAGCCTTGAGCCTGACTTTTTGAGGGTATTGGAGAGCGTTTCAGACGAGCGATTTGTGGTATCCTTTCCTGAAAAAAACGCCCAAGTGCGCAACAGGCGAGAAACCAATTTATTTTATGCCACACACCTAAAAGACCAAAAAGCCGATTATGCTTTCCTTTTCCAAGAAGCGGGACGTTTGGTAGGCAAGCAAGCTCCGCGTGATGCGCTGAAGGCTATCAGCAATTTGATAGAAAAAAATCCGCAAGAAATGGATATGTTGCGTGATGTAGCGTTTGCGTTGATGGAGTGGAGAATGGAGTTAGACGCTTATTCTTTGTGGAAAAGAGTATTGGATTCGCGCCCACATGAGCCACAGGCATATTTGGCTTTAGCACAAATTTATGGTGAAAATCAACTTTTTGAATTGGCGTGTGCCTATTATGAAACGGGTTTGGCTATTTCTTGGGGCAATCGTTTTGGTGATTTCAATACCATTTTAGCGTTCAATTACATTGCTTTGTTAGGAAAAAATCGTGAAAATGCCTTTTTTCAATCGAATAAAGCTTTTTTTGAAAACCGAATAGAAACCTTGAAAAAACGCCATAACTACAAAGAAGCCGATTTGTTGGTGTTGATGGCGTGGAATACAGACAACTCTGACATGGATTTGCATGTCATAGAACCATCAGGCGAGGAGTGTTTTTATAGCCACAAAACAACCAAAAGTGGTGGTTCGATAACCTTAGATGCCAGAAATGGGTATGGCCCCGAAATGTACGTGTTGCCTCAAGCTATCAAAGGCATTTATTTCATCAAAGCAGTGTATTATGGAGGCAACTTCAATCGCATGAAAAATCAAGCGAAAATCTATACACAAGTTTATCGTAATTTTGGCAGACCTAACCAAACTATGGAACAGCATACCGTTACGTTAAGTGCCAACCAAAGCAATGAAGATGATGAAGACAAAACAAGAAAAATAGCCAAGATAGAGATTCAGTAAAATAAGCAGGCAAGTTTTCAGGTACGATATTGCTTTGCAACAATGCACCAAGCACTTTTGTATTGTTGTCTACGTGTTCTGTGGTAATGCTTGCTTCTCCTTGCAAATCTTTGCTTTTCTTGTTGGGTTATGTCATTTTCACAACATTAGGCGAATTATTTTATGCAAGCTATGAGATACACCAAAGTTTGAGTATGTTTCTTATTTTCAACTCTATTTTGATAGTGTCTTTAGCGTTTAGTTTGGCTTTTCGACAAAACGTGGCATTTAATCTCAATGAAGAAGTGTAGTAGATTTTATTCAACCATTTTCTTGGTCATTGAATATACAAACCTTGCCTGCCCGCGTGGTAGGTAAGGTTTTGTTCTTAAACACTTAGAAGCAATCATTTGAAAATCAGTATTTTACAAATATTACACCAGGAGTAACATACATTTGACTATGCGAGCTAAAAGAACCGTACAAGCAAAATAAGTAGTGAGTTTTACCTTTTCATAAAAAAAATGTGCAATAAACCTATCAGCCAAATAACTACACCACTACCTGCTGTATAAAGTGTTAGTGACCAAAGGTGCATAAAATCATTCACTATAGCATTCTCTCGATAGGTAGGCTGATAATAGACTTTTACAGAATCGTCTAAAAAGAATGACGAAGTTTTGCCAAAATCTGTGGTGAATAGAAGAGTTTTTTCGGCACTTACAGTCATAAATTCAATAGTAGTATCTGTAGTACCCCTTTTTTTATGTGTAGAAATACTTGTAACAATACCCTTTGCTTCTTTTGGTGTTTTCAAGAATAAAATCCTCTGCATGAAAAAGCAAAAAGCTACTATCAAAACTATATAAGAAATATTAAAAACATTTAGTTTACCCATAAAATGTTATATTTTCTAAATGAATTTGGAACTGTTCGGTTCTGCTGCAAAGTTAAGGTTTTTGAGAATTATCCAATAATTGCTAATTTTGTAATATGGAAGAAAAAGCACCCTTATACAGAAAACTAACAAGAGGTAGTTATAGAAACCACCATTTGAAAGAAACTATTCATTATAGGTATGTTAGACACAATAAACATGGCAAAAAAACAACCATGAAACACGCACCTAACACTGGAGGTAATTTAGACTATACACCTTTATATCGTTTTTTGCTATCCAAAGTAGGTAAGGATTGGAACGCGGTGTATAGCGAAGCCGTGCAAAGGTTACCCATTGAAAAACCCATTTGGCGTATTGTAGAAAAAGATGTTGAAATAATAGAAGGTGCAGCCAAATACAAAGAAAGACAAGACGGTTTTGTTCGAGCAATTATAGGAACAGGCGAATCTGCCTTCTTTCACACTTTGTATATAGATGAAAATAATCTCTTGCAATTCATAGACAAAACAGCTACTATCAAACCTACCTGCACTTGTTGTACTTGGACGTTGAATGGCAAGCCTATACAATAGTTTCAAGATATGCTCTAAATTTCCTTCTGTATTATTTTTAGTGATAGCGCATTTGTCATGCTGAACGGAGTGAAGCATCTCGTTGTTGAATGACGATTTGTGAACGAAAAACGAGATTTTTCGCTTCGCTCAAAATGACAAACTTCTCTTTTC
>JAYTNK010000380.1:0-3376 GCA_043748375.1 Cytophagales bacterium | reverse complement strand
GGGGCATAACGGTGTTCGAGCGAATGCGTCCGGGCTATTATGTGCTGATCGCCCTTTCGCTTATCGAATTCAGCCTTGCGTTCACAGTCGGCAAAACCGAATTTGCAACCTACTGACCACACCAAACAATACAAGGGGCGCACCAGCTATAAAACCGTCTAATTTTATTTGGGTGTCAGCACGTAATTCATCTTCAAGAGGAAGCAAATACAAACGATAGCCAGGTAGCTGAAAAGCCTCGTTCAATACCTCACGAATTTGCTCACAAAGCACTAAAAGTATAAAAATAAAAGCGTTCTCAGGTACAAAACTTATAGGCGATACACCTCCTAAAATACTCAGAATAGACAGAAAGAAAAACAATAATATGGGCATTGCTAACAATACTGTACGCACGCCATATTGTTTGCTAAGTATGGTATAAAGAGAGGCTTTTATAAGAAAACTTACAAAAGTAGTAACAGCCCAAATACTCGCTAAGAAAGTAACAAAATTAGCTAATTTCTTATCATCGTATTCCGCATACTTTCCATTTACCACCAGCCAAAATAAATAGTCTAATTGTACTGCCAACAATGCTCCTAAAAACACAAACCAAATAAGGCGATTAGGATATACTTGCCCAAATAACGAACCTAATTTATTGTTTACCTTGATAGCTTGCGCATTAATGGTGAGTTTTTGGAGATGTGGTAACTTATAAGGATAATAACTATAAAGTGCGGCTGTTAAAAACGCACCACCTGTAGCTATCAAATATCCTATCTTTAGCACAGTCGCATAGGCAAATACATAGGCTATCAATATCCATACTATGATTTGAGCAGAGGCTGTTCCAAGATTCAATACAAGCCTATACGCTTTTAGTTCTTGTGCTGTCAATATTTTTTCGGACATACTCCAAAAAATAGCTTGATATAAAGCTACAATAGGAAAGTTTGCCAAAAATGCCCAATAAGCTAAAGAGGGAGGCAAGTCATTAGGCAATATCAAACTTTGCAAACACAAAAAGCCAAGCCAAGCCGTTATGATCCAGCTGAATATTTGGGCTACCTGTGCCAAAGGGCGATAGGTGTGCAAAGTGTTGTAAAGGGCAAACACTACCCATGTAAGCAATCCAGCTTCTAAAAAAGCTGTGCCCAATTCACCAGGGCCCAGCAAATGTAAGAATTGCACAGCCGATATTAATGTATAAGCTGAAAGTGCCGTACCAATACCAAACCCAACCAACCACAATCTCAATAATTGCGTAGGAAAGGTGAATATTTTATTGAATTTTTTTGTAAAGCTCATGACTATTCAGTGCTATCGTCCATAAAAGAATCAAACCAAAGCGTAGTGATGTTATAGTTCACATAAAACTCGCCATCATAACTGCACCGTGTACGCATTTCGAGGTTGTAGTCGTAGGTAGTGCCTCTCCATCGCAAATCTATCTTATTACAACGTGTGCCGTAATAGGCTTGCTTAATGTCAATTTTGTGTCTTGAACGACCAAACGTAGTCAATGCGTAGGCTTGCAGAAGCGCGTACTTACCTGTTCGTTTCTTGCCTACCCCCGCAATAATATCAAGGGCATAGCAACCATTCAAGTTTTCAAGAATAGGATGCCATTTTCCATCGGCTATTACTTTGCCTTGTTTGTATGTGCCTACTTTGCCTTGCATACCCACAGTGCCTTGTACATCAAGGGTGTGTTTCGGTTCGCTGTTATTTATACCAACTTGATTTTTTTGGCTAAGGGTAAGTACGTGTTCACCCAATCGATTATTAAATGATAAATTCGCATTACCACTGTCAATTTCTACACCCCAAGCAGGATTTTTATCTTCAATGCTTTTAAAAAAGCTAATAAGTTTTTTTGAAACTCCAATAGGTGAGAGCGTTAGCCCATCATCTATAGTTTTTGACATACCATCATCTACTTTATTGAGCATAGACTCAATAAGGTCGCCAAAGTTGGTTTCCGAAGGGATTTGCCCTTTTCGAAAAAAGTTTTTGAGTGTGTTCCTATTCTGTAACGACATAGTGTGTGAATGTGTCTATAGTCAATAAAAGAGCGTTATATAAGTGCATCGAGGCAATTTGTGCCTAAAAATACTACGCTCATGTCTTTTTCGCAAATATATAACAAAAAATACTTTTTAACAAAAATAACTGTCCTTAAATTCTTGCTTTAATAAAATCAGCCACAGTTATAAAATGTACAGGCGATTTTTGCAAAGCAAGAATCAATTTTTCTAAACGATTAACCAATTTTATGCCCGACTTACGTTTTATATAAGCTGGAATTTTTATACTACTAATATCTGCAAACTCCCATGGATGAAAATATAAGTGTAGGTAGCTTGTTTTGCGTAATACTTGCCTACAAAAAAATAAATATAAAGCGAAAGGAATATTCTTAAAACTTAACCAAAACAAGGGAAAGCGCAAATAAGGCGACACCGAAAACGGTAATTCCCATAAATCAGCTTTTGTATCCTTGTATAGCGTAGTTGGGTAGGCAAGATTGTTATACCGTGAGGGCAGGTAAGTTGGGTTAATAGAAGAATCATATAAATACCCCGCTTGTTTTACTATGGATAGGTCTGTTTTTTTTAATCTCGGCATTCTAAAGCCCCAAATTTTTTTGCCTATTATCTCTTCTAACTTCAGTTTAGAGGCAAGAATATGGTCATCATTATAAACTGAATGATAGTATAAATGAGATGCCACTTCATGCTTTTCGGCAATTTTGCGCATAATATCAGGTTTATTTTCAGCATAATAAGCTGTAGTAAAAAAGGTTGCGCGTAGGTTATACTTATCCAACAGAGCCAAAATAGCCTCTAACCCTTCAGTAGAAATGCGTATCTGTGCCTCTTTACTAATACTTTGCGCGTATTCTTCGGGTAAATCAAACTCTTCAAGGTCAAAAGTAAGTAAAATATTAGGGTTTGTTTCCAAAATATAGTTTTATATAGTTAAATAATTCTTTTTTAATAGTTTTGAACTTGAAATTACTCATGATAATATTAGGTTTAGGATTTACAGCCACAAAAGTATAAGGCAATTTATGCTTTAAAACGCGCCGTACAAACTCAAATTCAAAAATAAAACTATCTGTTTTATTTTGCAAAAGCATATCACGTGCTTTATTACTCAATCCCTTTAAACCTGCTTGTGTATCGCCAATTTTAAACCCTGTAAGCATATAATTTGCCCAGCGAACACCTATCGAAATAACTTTTCGTTTTAAGGGTATAGCTTTAAAATAAGTATTTCCGCGTTTACTTAATACTAAATCATATTTATTAGTCAATAATAATTGATGTATTTCTAATAAAGGCTCTATGCCAAATGGAAAATCCCAATCTGTATAAATATAATAAGT
>JAYTNK010000379.1:0-7439 GCA_043748375.1 Cytophagales bacterium | reverse complement strand
TTTGGTTCTTAGAAAGTTATAGCGGAAGCTACCAAAATATATGAGCAGTCATGCTGTAAAAATCTGTTTTTCAGGCTTTTGCGGGGTGCTAAAGTGTATAACAGACGCTTACAGCGTAGCTATCCCGTAATAACTTTCGAATAACCAATTATTTTTATGGCTACCCATTAGTTTTTATACCATGTTTGGGTTCTATAAAAGACTCCCCAATAACCGCGCACTTTAAGTTCGCCTTTTTCCATCCATATTTTGCAAGTATATTCCTTTCCAGTTTCAGGGTCAAGAATGTTGCCACTGCTTAATGCTTCGCCACTTTTAAGCATATCTCGTATGACAATCATGCCGACTACTTTTTGATTTTTTCTATCTCCAGGACATTTTTCGCAAAGTGCGTCTTGTTTTTTGTCTGGGTCAAGAAGTTTTTGGATTTTGCCATAATACTTACCGTTATTGGCTTCATAAATTTTGATAATAGAACGGGGCTGACCTGTATTATCATCTACAGTTTTCCACTCTCCTGCTATTTGTGCGTAGGCGAGGTTATTCGTAAATAGACAAGCAAAGACCAAACAAATTGAAATAAAAATATTGCGAATCATAGATTTTTTTAAGGTATAAAAGTATATATAAAGCTTTTTTTTACTTATCCTCTTCATCATCAAGGGCTTTTTTTCTAAGCATAAGCATTTTGGCGCAGTCCAATTCTACCGAAACCTCTTCTGGTTTATCAAATGCTCCTTTAGGATAGCGTCTTGAAAGCACAGGGTCGTTGTAGAGTTTGGCAAAAAAGCGTCCCCAAATAGGCATAGCGAGAATTGCCCCTTGCCCATAAGCCATAGTTGTAAAGCGCGTTACCCTTGTATCGCCACCTACCCAAACGGTAGCCGTAAGATTGTTCACACTTCCTGCGAAGACAGCATCTGCATTTTTTTGGGTGGTGCCTGTTTTGGCTATAATTTCGTTTTCGTTGCTAATACCATACGCCCCTATACCTACCGAGGTGCCGCCTGCTTCTACGGAGGCTTTCAAGAGGTGAACCATTTGATAGGCTACATCTTCGCTGATAGCTCGGTTATATTTAGGGGCAAATTCTTCGAGAATATTGCCGTAGCGGTCTTCTATGCGAGTTACAAAAACAGGTTCGGGGCGTTTGCCATGGTTCACAAAAGTGGCATAGACATTCGCAAGTTCTATCAAATTTATATCACTCGTACCCAAACACAAGGTAGCGTTGGTATCTAAGGGGCTTTTGATGCCTAATTCGCGTGCATATTCGATAGCGGTTCTTGCCCCTATGTTTTTCATAAGCCCTGCGACTATGCTATTTTGCGAAGCCGCAATACCTTGCCTAAGTGTCATCATCGCGCCTGAAAATCCGCCACCAGAGTTTTGGGGAGTCCAGCCACCAGGAAAAGTAATCGCCTCATCGCGTAATTGGCTGCAGGGTGTATAGCCGTTGTCAATAGCAGCGCAATAAATAATGGGTTTAAAAGTAGAGCCAGGTTGCCTGCGGCCTTGGTTTACGTGGTCATATTGGAAATGTTTGAAGTTATGCCCACCTACCCAAGCGCGTATATAGCCTGTTTGTGGCTCCATTACAACAAAACCTGCTTGTAAGAATCGTGTGTAATGGCTAATAGAGTCATAAGGACTCATGAGCGTGTCTTTTTCCTTGCCTCCCATCATATAAATCCGCATGGGAATACGTGTGCGCAATGCCTCGTCTATTTTGGTAGCATTTTCGCCATGCTCAGCCACTAATTTGCGGTAGCGTTCTGTTTTTCTGAATGTTTTTTCAATGAATTTAGGGATTTCTATGTCATTATCATCGAGCCAAGGATTTCGCCCTTGCCAAAACTGTTGGAAGATAGGCTGAAACACGCCGAGATGGTCTGCTACTGCCTCTTCTGCAATTTTTTGCATCTTGGTATTTAGGCTTGTATAAACGCGCAAGCCGTCTTTGTAGAGGTCGCGTTTATTGTCTTTTGCCCATTTTTGAAGGTATTTTTGTAATTCTACGCGAAAATAAGGCGCAACTCCCGATAGCTGATTATCCTGCCCACGTTTGGTTTCTATCTTGGTTTTCTTTAATTGGTCACATTGGCTGGAGGTTAAGAAATGATACTTCAGCATTTGCTCGAGTACCGTATTTCTACGCAAGAGCGCATTTTTTGGACTAAAAAAGGGACTGTATTTAGAAGGTGCTTTGAGTAAGCCGACTAATATAGCCGCCTCTTGTACATTGAGTTGGCTGGGGTGTTTGTCAAAAAAAGTGCGTGAAGCTGTATTGATACCAAATGAATTGCTACCAAACTCTACAGTATTAAAATACATCTCGATGATTTCGCGCTTGGTATAGCTTCGCTCTATGAGTACAGATGCGAACCATTCTTTGCTTTTTGTAACCAATGTCCCAATCATAGGCACTTGATGCAATAAGCCTCTACTCTCTTTAGAGCGAGTACTGAATAAGTTTTTGGCTAATTGTTGGCTGATGGTACTGCCACCGCCATCTGCCCCAAAAGAAACAAATACTTTGCCGAGTCGCCAAAAATCAATACCTGAATGTTCCTCAAAGCGTACATCTTCTGTGGCGATGAGGGCATTGATAAGGTAAGGCGACATCTCCTCGTATTTTACGGGAGTGCGGTTCTCACGATAGTATTTACCCATCAACACATTGTCTTCTGAATACACTTCAGAAGCTTGTTCATTGCGCGGGTTTTCTATAGCGGCAAAGTCAGGAATAGCTCCAAATAGCCCCAATACATTGTAGGCAAGTGCTACAAAATATAAGAAAAACAATAGTAAGAATGCTCCTAAAGCTATCCAAATAGCCAAAATATATCTGAAAAATCGCCCTGATAAGATGCGCATAGCCGTATAACAATAATCTTGTATTTTCTAAAATGCAAATATAGCACATGAAAGGCAGTTTTACAAATTATTTTTTATCAAAATGTCATTACAACCATCGAAGCCGTAAAAGCACTAACCGCAGTAAGGGCAGCGATACGATGAACGGATTTATAACGTTCATTCTTACTTGCCAATTCACCAAAGATGAACGTGCCTAACATAGCTGTCATGTGTACGACTGCCAATCGTTTATGCCATTTGATAGAACTATTGCTTTCTTTCACTCGACTAAGCATTTTGGGTGGTGCGAATAAAGAAAGAGATGCGGTGGTAACATAGCCTGCATACACCGCAATAGCCAAGTTCTTATGGGTTTTAATCAAATTAAAATCACCACTGTACACTTTCTGCCCCACTATGCCTTGTGCAATCATACCGCCAAGGGTTGCGTAGCCCAATATTTGGTGGGTTGTAAGCATACGCCGCCTCATGCGCAGTTCGCGCTCACGTGTTTTAGGCGTAAGTGGTGAAATCCCTGTGATGCGAAATAAGCCTCTTTTCCCCCAAAGCAGTCTTTGTGTGGGCATCATGCGTTCGGGCAGAAGCGAAATAGTCGTGTCTTGCCCACTTTCCAACAACGTAAGTAAGGAGTCTTGTTGAGCAGTAGCCGTAGAAACAGCCATAAAGAATGCAAAAAGTACAAATATTAAATTTTTCATGTGGATTATTAAGGGGTCATTAAGTTGCTAAAAATTAAAATAAGTATAGATTTCCTTCACTTACTTCCTGAAACGTGATGCCTTCGTAGGCAAGTTCCGTGAGTGTGTTCCGTAAAGATATGCCCAAACTAAGGCGGACTTTCAGGTCTATCCTGCACGTTTCGGCAAGGTCTTGCGTGGCTATTTGGGCTTCATATTCACGCACAAGGCGCATAATTTGGTTCATTTGCGGGTAGTCAAATTTGATTTTGAATGTAATTTGAATAGGTTTTTCCACAATAATAGCTTCGCGCAAAGCTTCAGCGGTGGCGGTTTTGTAGGCATTTATTAAGCCTGACACGCCTAATTTTGTCCCTCCAAAATAACGCACTACCACGCCCAATATATTGGTTAAACCGAGTGCTTTCAACTGTCCTAAAATGGGTGTGCCTGCCGTATGATTTGGTTCGCCATCATCATTTGCTCGAAAATAATCTTGCCTGTAGCCCAGCAAATACGCATAACAATGGTGTGTGGCATCAAAGTATTGCTTTTTTAAAACTTGCAAATGCTTTTTCACGTCCTCTTCGTTTTGTATAGGATAAACGTAGGCAAGGAATTTACTGCCTTTATCTCTAAAAATGGCTTCTACAGGCATTTCTATCATATTGTAAGTGTCATTCATGCTGAATTTTGAAGTAGTGATGCGCAAAGTTACAAAAACAAAAGTGAAAACAATGTTTTGAAAATTACCTGAAAATTTATTTTCAGAAGTAGGCTTCAATATGATTTTTATACCTACTTTTGGGGCATGAAACTTCTGTTCAATACCCAAAAATATCAATACCTTGCTGATAAACTATTGGCGATGCACGACTTAGAAGCAGGCGAGGTCAAAGTTGTTTATTTCCCTGATGGCGAACGTTATCAACGCCTTATAACGGAGGTCTTTGGGCGTGATGTGGTGCTATTGGGCGGTACAATTTCAGACAATGACACACTTGAGTTTTACGACCTTGCCTGCGCCATAGAAAAACAAGGCGCGGCTTCACTCACCATGCTCATCCCCTATTTTGGCTACTCGACGATGGAACGCGCTGTTAATAAAGGAGATGTAGTAACCGCCAAAACCCGCGCTCGCCTGCTCTCCTCTATTCCAAATACAGGCAAAGGCAATCATATTTTTCTGCTCGACTTGCATACCGAAGGCTTGCCACATTACTTTGAAGGCGACATCAAACCCACGCATTTTTATGCCAAAGACCTTGTAATAGAAGCCTGCCGAGAGTTTGGAGGCAATGATTTTACCCTCGCCTGCACAGACGCTGGAAGGGCAAAATGGGTGGAATCCCTTGCCAATGACATGGGAGTACAACCTGCTTTTGTATTTAAAAAACGCCTCAGTGGAGATAGCACCTCTATTACAGGCATCAATGCAGACGTAGAGGGCAAAATAGTAGTTATTTATGACGACATGATTCGCACAGGTGGCTCGCTCATGAATGCCGCAAAAGCCTATAAACACGCAGGCGCAAGCGACGTATATGCCGTAACTACCCATGGACTTTTTACGAATGGCGCACTCCAAAAAATTAAAGACAGTGGGCTATTTCGACAACTTGCCTGCACAGACAGTCATTACAACGTCAGCTTATTGCAAGATGACTTTCTTGTCGTAAAATCTGTAGCACGCATTTTTCACCCAAAACTAATCTGATAAAATAACTTTCTTGAATAAAATAAAAAAGTGGACTGTAGCATGGGCAAATCGCTATGCTACAGTCCACTTTTATTTTATCATACTTTTAAAACTAAAAATCTATACTACAATGAGGTAATAGCTTCCTGATTTGAGTTTTTCTATCTTTAGAAAATTCATTTTGGATAAAAGATAAGCCTGTTAAGTTGTATAAGTAGCGCATCTCGTTAGGAATGTCATTTAGTTGATTGTTGGCACAAGATAACCATTTCAAACCTTCCATGCGCCATATTTCTTTAGGCAAAGCCGTTAAACGGTTATGGCTACAGTTAAACTGTTGTATCTTTTGTAACTTGCCTATCTCGGCAGGCAAGGAGGTTATTTTATTATTAAAACAAGAGAAAGAACGCAACCTATATAACTTGCCTAATTCAGCAGGCAAGGTAGTTAGTTGATTGCTTCCGCATATAAAACTTTCCATTTTGGTTAAGGTAAAAACCTCTTTGCGCAAACTTGTTAATCGGTTATCGGAGCAATCAAGCCAAATCAAATTTTTCAACTTGCCTATTTCGGCAGGCAAGTCGGTTAGTTGATTATCAGCACAATTCAATAATCGAAGATTAGGCAATTTAGCTATATCCGCAGGGATTTTGGCAAGGTTTTTATTTGACAAGTCCAGCTTATATACATTATCTGCATCTGCTAAAGCCGCCTCCAAAGAGGTGAAAAAGGGGTATTTATCTACCTCAAAAGGCGGCTCTTCAGTTTGCGTATATCTATAAAAATGTATAATAAGTAAGGTAAAGAATACGATAATACTTAAGATATATGCTCTCATTGAAAATTGGTGTGGGTAATAATGTACTGCGTTAATTGATTGGGAAACGAAATAACCTTTTCTTTGTTACATAGAAAGTAGTATTTTTTACCTTAATACCTAAGATTAAGTTTCGGGTAGGCAAGTTTAAGTTTTGGGTACTGCTTATCTAATAAGCACTACTTTTCCTTGCATTTGCTTTACTACATTACGCTTCAATGGATTTTCGTAACGAACAGTCCACAGATACACGCCTTCAGGAGCTTGCTTGCCTGCCACTGTGCCATCCCACGCATCTTGCCTACGATTGGCGATGTAAACAAGTTCGCCCCACCGATTGTATATACGCAAATCTAAGTTTGTAAAATCTTTTCCAAAGACTTCCAATCTATCATTGCGTCCATCATTGTTAGGTGTAAATGCGCTTGGTATTGCAAACTTTACATCACAATCTATTAAAACAGTATAGGTAATTTCGCGCAAAGGGCAACCTGCTACATTGAATACGTTAATTTTGTAAATACCTGCTTCCGCCTCTGTAGCAATTTTAATAGTACGCGTAACAGCTTGATTTGACCATTCGTAATGTACAGCCCCATAAATAGCCGTCAAATTGCTTTCTTCTGCTGTCGTTAATGCTTCTAATTCAGTACCACTTGCTTGATTAGGGCAAGTTTCAATATATTTGGTTATAGTCGCAAATCCACTTGAAAATAATATTTTTACTTTTTGGGTAAGACTACTTGAGCAACCAAAAGCATCTGTGTAAGCATATTTTACGATAACCTCCTCTCCTATCGCAAATAATGTAGGATTAAATACAGTGGCTGCTACGCCATTTATCGTAAATACACCTCCTGAAGGAGTGGCCTGCAAAGTAAGTGTGGGCGTATCTGAACAAAATTGACTTGTTAAATTATTAAGTTTAATGATAGGAGGCACGTTTGTAATCGTAATCGGCATGGTAGATACTGCGGTAGTGCCATTGTTCGAGTTTGTACTTTGAAGTTTAGTGGTTAAAGTAACCGTATAAGTACCTTTTAAAGCATACTCGTGTGTGGGATTTTGGGCTGTATTATTAGCTGTAATGGGTGAGCCATCTCCAAAGTTCCAAAGATAAGTAAGCGTTCCCACCTCACAAGTAGTCGAAGCATTTGCAAAAGTTGCTTTATTACAAGTTATAATAGGTGCTGGAAATGAGGCATCTACTGTGGAGGAAAGTGTGGTAACGGGCAGTTTGTAAATAGAAGTACTCGTATTATTATTTGGATTACTGCTTTGGAGGGTGGTTTTTAAAGTAACTGTATATGTTCCTTTTAACGCATACACGTGGGTAGGGTTTATTGCCGTATTATTGACTGTAATA
>JAYTNK010000378.1:0-3423 GCA_043748375.1 Cytophagales bacterium | reverse complement strand
AAAGCATTGAAGAAACGCAAAGGGCTAAGTGAGAAAACGTTGATAGCGACCTCTACTTACTTTCAATCCATCACAAGTTGGACTACCAAACAAGCCATTTATGTAGGTGTCAAGCGCAATGTAAAGAACAAAGATGGTGAGGAAGTCGCCAATATTGCCAAAGTGCATGAGTACGGCAGTGTAAAACGCAATATACCTGCAAGACCGCTTTGGAAACCCACCCTTGTAGAAATGCAAGGCAGATTAGCCAAACGCACCCCATTCGTAACGGCTATGTTTAAATATGTCAAAAGAAAATACGGGGCGTAAAAGCCTCAATGAATATAATCAATACCCTTCCATCAGCATTTTTCCACTTTTTTATATTTACAATTATGTCAAATTTCCTTTTCTCCTTTTCCGCTTTCGGCAAAGCCCTACTGCTCGCAGTATTCTTGGTTTTGCTCGCTCCTTTCCCTACCGCCAAAGCGCGTATTCTGAAATCGCAACCCGTTTGCGAAAAGCAAGACTGCTTGCCTACTTGGGCAGTTGCTACCTTGCCTATTGCGTTGTATGCGAGCAACCCATGCTTTGTAGGGTGCAACGATTATACAGTAGTTAATAATGCCATGAAATTGCCTACTATCGCTTACAATCTACCTGTTAAGCGAGGGCATAACCATAGCAAGAAATTAGCGAAATTCTCTCAAAACTGCCATAGAAGTCCGAGAGATAGATTGACACACCATGCACTATTAGGGTGTGTTCTGACTGTATAAAAACGCCTATTGGCAAATTGATAAATAAGGTAACAGCGTGAGGCTATAGATTCTATACGCTGTTACTTTTCGCAAAAATCCTTCAACCACTATTTATTTTTATGAAAAAACTACTTATTCGTTCAGCCCTTAACATTCTTTCAAAATGGCTTACTGCCAAAGTGAAAAACGAGAAACTCCTTGCCTTGTTCCTTTTTCTTATCCATGCGGTGTACGAAATCGCGGGTATCGTAACGGACGACAACAAAGACGACTCGGCACAACTCGAAGCCTTTGCAGAAGAAGAACTGCCCAAAGCGGTAGAAATCTTTAATGCCTTCATTGCAGAAAAGAAAGCCGCATAGTAATAGCATCAACAAAATTCAAAGAACGGTAGCAGGGTAATCTGCGAGTATTAGTTTCAAAACACCCTGCTATCTGTTTTTATTCATTCAACTGCTTACCATTACAGCTATGTCATTACAAATCTTTCGCTTAAACGACCGAAATAAGCCCGAAATAAAAGAAATACAGCGAATCCTACAAAAATTGGGGCTGTATCCTTTTGGGATAGATGGTAACTTCGGTTTCGGCACATACCGAGCCGTTATCGCCTTTCAACAAAAGAACAAGCTTACAGCTGATGGGGTGGTTGGTCCTAACACGCTTGAAGCCTTGCGCAAAGTGCAAATAGCACCTCCAAAAGAACTTTACAGTGTAGAGGCTATATTGACAGTTTGCCAAAAGAAAGGCTACCGACTTCGCAAAGAGCAGTACCGTATCAATTTGATAGGCATACGCAAAGATGACATATTCGATAATCAATTTTCAGATACCCTCGTAGTGCTTTGGGTAAATGAGAAAAAAGAATGGGAAAAGCGCGAGTTCAAGTGGACAACCATGCCAGGGACTTTGGGGCAAGGGGTTCTGAATCCTATCACTGTGATGGGCGTTACAGGCACCGCTGTACTCAAAGAAGGGCAATATTTGAATGCATGGACATTTATAGACAGTTATGCAGGTTGGTTATTGTATCCATACTTTTATCAATCTGAAAAAGTAACGGTTTATCGCGATGGCGACCGTGACCTCGTTTTAGATTATGAAATGCCTCAACAAACCGACCTATTTGGAATCAATATACACCGCATGAGCAACAATGGTATTGACAGCGATACCGTAAATGCTACTTGGGTGAGTTGGTCTATTGGCTGTCAAGGTGCGCCTGAACCGACCTTTCGCAAATTGGTAGCATTAGCGCGTGTTACTGCGAAATTGTACGGCAATCTTTTTGATTATACGCTCTTGCATAAAAGAGATTTTGAAAATGTAAAGTAGTTCTTCCTCGAAACGAAATACCCTTATACGACTATGTACCCCTTACAGCAAATGCAGAACGGATTAGAAACCACTTTCGTAACGTGTATTATTTTGTTTATCGACCCCTTTCACGATTTTGGTATCGTGAAGTTATTGGTGGGTGCCTTCATTGTTTTTGTAGGCAGGGTGTCGTATGAAGTATTTTTAACACGTCCTATGACGCGTATTATGCGAAAAATAAAGAAGAAAATAGCCGAAATCAGAAAAAGTAAAAACGAATAGCCCAAACTACGCTATGCCATTCTTTCATAACCTTGCTCACTTTATTGGCACAATAAAATTCAGGTACTCTATCGTGATGATATTGATATTTGCCAATCTATTCATTATGATATTCCCTTGTATCCTTACGTCTATAAGCAAAGACCATTGGGATTTAATAAAAGATATTGCCAAGACCTTTTTGATGCTTTTGGCTATGTCCATTGGCTTTTATTTCAATCACAAAACAGGGCAGACAGACAGTAGTAACGAAAATTTAGAGCCAAAGACACCATGAGGTATTTCTTTTTTGGAGGGAACAAACAAGACGAATGGACTCCGCCATCGCCTACCGACTTTTTGTTTTGTACGGGGGTAGCATTGGCGATATTGGGGTTTGTAAAATTGATAGAACTATTGATTGCTTTCTGCCTATACTTATTTTATTGAAAATATGACATTCACACTTGACCAAATAGACAAAGGTATATATGAAGCCTTGCGTTTGGTAGCTGTAGTAGCAGGTTATTTGCCTGATATTACCGTTCATACCAACAAACTTGCCTACGATACCGCTTTACAGGCTATCAAAACGGCAGGCAAGCAACCCATCAATTTATATGGTGTAGGCGCGTGGAAAGCAAAAGAACAACTGAAATTTAATACCATAGTCGTAGAGCGCACACAAAGAGAGCTATCTACCATAGGGTACAACGGTACAAAGTATTATGAACCCAATGCAACAACGGGCTTTGATGTCATGCAAAGACCAATCGAAACCGCCTCTATCAAATATAATGTTTCTTTGGTAGCTCGAAACAGCCAAGAAGAAAAGGAGCTTGCTACACTAATAGGCAAAGCCCTTGGCACTGCTAAAACGCATCATGGCTATAATGACAATGGTACTGCGACAACAGATGTCTTTTGGGTTTTCAGAGAGCAAATAGTCAATTTATCAGATAGAGATTTTATAGAATACCAATTTAGATACAAAACATCCGAGCTATTCTTAGAACAAGACATCAAAATAGACGAAGTACACCAATTAAACGAAATTCATTTAGACGTTCAACCATAAAAAAATAATATAAGCTATGGCAAATGA
>JAYTNK010000377.1:0-5364 GCA_043748375.1 Cytophagales bacterium | reverse complement strand
TAATAGTTCATTTTGGCTTAACCAAGCGGGATTTTGTTGCATAGCGATTTTTGCTTCCAAAATCTTGACATGAATCCACTCCGAACCCTTGTGCGACTCTTTATTGAGTGCCAAGCCTTTTTTGATGTATTGCAAAGCTTTCTCATTTTGCCCTACGAGTTCGTAAGTAGTGCCTAAATTGGCTATCATGTTATACTCTTCAGGATATTGTTGTATCAAACGCTCCAAAATAGCTAAGGCTTCTTGAGTCTTGCCTACATGACACAAAACAGCGGCATAATCTGACTCTCTTTCTGCATAGGCTTTGATGGTTGCTTTATTTTCGCGCATATTCCCCAATGCATTGTATATGAGATCCTTTTTATGGGCATAAGAATGCCCTCCGCCATATATATTATCGCGAATTTGTTCTATTGCAACACCACCCATGTGATAATGTGGTCCTATTTGTGCCATTTCTTCTTTATAGGAATTGTAGCAGGCAAGGGTAGGCAAGAGCAAAAGCACAAAAATAGAGAGGGCAAGCAGGCGTGTTATTTTTTGCATAAGAAAAGGAATGATAGCATATATACTCAAAGATAAAGGTTTTTTTTGAGAAAAAATAACTTTTAGATTTTTTTAATAATCATGAAGGTTGATACCAAAACGTTGCGTCTTATCCCACAAATGAAAGAGGATAGGGCGCAACGTTTTGATGAATATCCTTGCCTACCAAAGCGAAAAATTAAGTCCTGTTTGCAAGGATGTGCCACGCAAACCAATAAGCGATAACCTTTATGCGAGGGGGTAGGTGAGTGAAAAATGGGGTAGGGAAGCGTAGCTAAGAATAAAATTACACCCACCTTCCGAAGTATAAGTAATGGCACAAAGACAACAATAGCTTCATAAATCGTAAAAAGCCCTTACCGCCTCTTGCCCCGTATAATTCGCGCCTTCTTGGTCATTCGCGCCTATATATTGATGAGGGAAGGCAAGCATTTTTTGCCCTTTGCATATCAAACATTTAGTGTGTCGGTTGTAATGAATGCCTTGCTTGCGCAGGTAAGCGGCTAAGTGCTTTTCTTGTGATTCCTTGCCTACCAAGATGCTACTCAAGTCCACTTGACCTATAAATAAACCGTTTAGTGTGAGTGCTTGCAGGAGCTTTTGCAGAATAGCTAATTTATCGCCAAAATAATGAAAACTGTGGACAGATGTAATAAGATCGTAGTGTTGAGTAGGTATCCAAGTATGGATAGGTGTTACCACAAATTGTACATTTTTTAGGTGGGTAGGTAAGGGCGCAAACGCATCAACCAAATCAATACCTGTGATTTGCACTTGTATTTCAGGATAATCCACTTCTAAGGACTCGCCTGCCTCAATAAGTGCCTTGCCTGCTCCACAGCCCACATCAAGCCAATCCGTTTTACCACTTTCGACTGTATAGGCAAGCAGGGTTTGGATAAGATTCACCTTCAAATCCTTTTCATAGCTGTTCACACCCGACAAGCCTCGCAAACGATTCATACGATTATTTGCCACCACAGGTGACCATATCAATTCTTCATCTGTTAGCATAAAAATCCATTTGGAGAATAATATATGTTTCTGCTTATCCTTCTAAAAAAAGAAGGTGTTTTTTGTAACCCTAAATAACCATTACCGCTAACTTAATGCAAACGGTGTGGACACCAAATGGGGAATAGGCGTTTTATAATCATTCTTACACCTTCGCAAGAAGGTTAATAAAATTACTTTTTGCCATGTAACTTTTATAAAAACTAAAAACACATAAAAAAATGTAGTATTGCAGTAATGGTTAGTATCGGTTAAGCATTCATTTTTGCAGAACAATTTGAGCAAATTATACGCATAACCATTGACAACTATCGAAAAACCTGCCAACGGTTTGCTAAACACTTAACTAATACCAACAAATAGCACAATACTACGAAGTACTCTTAAAAATAACTTAGCATTATCTGTTTCGCCCGTATTTTTCGTGGCTTGACACCCAATCTGAAGACGAGATAGCTGAAGCGAGGGAAACCTCGCCTGCCAATACGACACCTGCTATAATTTCAGCGAATTTTTTTACGCGGTCGCGTCCATAACAGTCCATCATTTGCAAACATTCTTTTTGGGTAGCCAATCCCACACCGCCACCATAAGTAGCCACAATAAGAGAGGGAATAGTAATGGAGATGTATAAATCGCGTTCAGGCGTAAGTTCTGAATAAAGCACAGCGGCAGAAGACTCAGATACGTTAGCTACGTCTTGCCCTGTGGCGATAAACATGGCAGTTATGCCATTGGCAGAGTGGCAACCGTTGTTGTTTGCCCCTGAAAGGATAGAACCTACATTGGCGATACCTGCGTGGTAGGCAAGTTGTTCAGGCTCTACACGCATACGCTCAATCAATACATCACGTTTGATAACACATTCAGCCACTACACGTTTGCCACGTGTGCGCATGATGTTTACTTGTGAGGCTTTCTTGTCGGTAGCAAAGTTTGATTCCAAATAAAAGTTGGTAATACGGTATTCTTTGTAATGGTCGAGTATCCAACTGCACGCTGCAAATGTAGCTCGCCCTACCATATTCTGTCCTGCAGCATCTCCTGTGGTGAAGTTAAAGCGCAAGAATGCAAATTTGTTCGATAAATATGAGTCGATGTAATGCAACTTAGCGATGCTTGAGGTCGCTTCAGCTTGTTTGGCTATTTCGGGCGTGTTTGCATCTATCCATTTTGTAAATTCACGTGCGCCACGTGCATCTTCAAATACGAAAACAGGTGCGCGTTGCATATCATCACCTACAACGGTACATTTTACGCCTCCACTTAAGTTTAGCACTTGTATGCCCCTGTTATAGGAAGCTATCAAAGTACCTTCGGCGGTAGCCATTGGAATAATAAACTCGCCTTGAGCATATTCGCCATTCACCAAAAGTGGTCCAGCAATACCAATCGGTACTTGCGCTACTCCTATAAAATGCTCGCAGTTGCCTTGTGTAATGTGCGGGTCAAACGAGTATTTATTGATGTGTTCCACTTGTACGCCTGTGTACGATTTGATAAATTCTTGGCGTGTTTTGATAGCGGCTTCGCTATAATCGTCTTCATCGTTGCGTGGGATTTTCACACGACTCTGATTTTCTTGTTGAATGGTGTCATCAATACTAAACTCCAATTTGCCAAACGGGTCAGCATCAAAGGCAATAGTAAGGGTGTGCTTGCCTACAGGCAAAGCAGTCGTTTTCAAATGTAGCGTGATAACCTTTTTGAGTCCAAAATCAAAAGGGCTTTCGTGTGTAATGTGGCTATGGGGTTGGAGGTTGCCATCGCCTGTTTCTACGCTAATATTTGCCAATTCTATGGCATTTCCGTTGATTTTTACGCCTGTTATAGCATGCAATTTAGCATCCGTAAGGCGGTTCTTTAGGCTAAAGGCTACGCCATGTTCGGTGTTCTTTAGACTACCATTGGTGTAGAGATTTTTGAGGAGTAAGGAAGGGATTTCCATGAGAGAACAAGGAAGATTAAGAGTGAAATTAAAAACAGCCCGCAAAATACAGTTTATTCTTAGAAATACACTATTTTTTCTTAAGTTTTTAGAATAAAAAAAAACTTGCCTACCAACAAGGTATGAAAACCAAGCGAGTAGGCAAGTTTTAAAGCCGTAAATGTGTGGCTTTTTAGCGTTTTATTTCATTTTTTTTACTTCTTCTATCAATTTCTGATTCATTTTTACGTAAGCGTCATCTTCATCTTTTTTAGCCAATTCGATAGACTTTTCGCAAGTAGCGATAGCATCTTTTGTCTTGCCTAATTTGGCTTGTATTTTTGCTTTTGTGTGAAGTGTCCAATAACGTGGCGCAAGGTCAGTTGATTTGGTGATAAGGTCAAGTGCTTCAGGTAGTTTTTGGTTAGTATCTAAGTAGTAACCTGCAATTTGACCATACATAGTGGCATCTCTGCTTGGATTAAGTTGAGTCGTAATTTGTTTTTCAATTTTAGAAGTAATCTCGTTTTCTATTTTGAAACGTACAGCTGTATTTTCCCATAATAGTTCTATCATGGCTGTAGTGTTTGCAATATCAGTGAAGTTAATAGTAAAACTTTCTACGTTGTTTTTGGTAGTAGTGGGTTTTACTTTGAAGCGAAGTACATCATCGCTTTCCAAATACGAAGAAGCACCATTGCCTTTGCTGTCTTTATTCAAAATGATAGTCCATTCTGAAGCGGCAGGAATCGTAACGAGTGTATATTCGCCTGCCACTACTTTAGTGCCTTCGAACATAATATCATCATCAAATTTGATTTTAGTAGGGCGGTTTGCGCCTGTGCGCCAAACTTTATCGAATGGAACGAGGTCGCCATAAATTTTACGCCCTTTCATGTTGGGGCGTGAGTATTTAACTGTAATTTCGGCTAAACCTACAGCTTGTGTAACGGTGCTAAGTTGGCTGGGTTGTGGCATTTTGAGTTGTGCAAACGCAGCAACAGAAACAAGAAAAGAAAGGGTAAACGCGTATATCCGTTTCATGGTGGGAGAGTTAATATTTCTGCAAAGTTGCTGGCTTTTTTTTACAAAGGCGCATTTCGCGAAGTATTTAACCAATTTTTAACGTTTAGGTTTTTATTTTGATAGTGAAAAATAAAAAAATATGTATCTTTGCCTCCATGCAAAAGAATCAACCGCGCCATATTCGGGCTTGGTGTATGTATGATTGGGCAAATTCTGCCTATTCGCTTACCATTACATCGGCTATTTTTCCTACCTATTTTTTGGTTATTGCGGTAAATAGCGCAGGCGAGGGCGTTGTTAATTTCTTATTTTGGACAGACATACCCAGTACTGTAGTTTATGCGTATGCCTATTCTTTTTCGGCATTGTTGATAGTATTGGTCAATCCGTTGGTGGGTTCTTTGGCTGATGCTACAGGCAAGCAAAAGTTATTCATGCGGTTTTTCTGTTATTTGGGTGTGTTTTGTTGCTTTTTGTTGTTTTTCTCAACGCCTGAAAATCTTACTTTTACGGTACTTATATTTATTGTTTCGAGTGTAGCGTATAGTGCGAGCATTGTGTTTTGCAATTCGCTTTTGCCTATTATTGCTACGCCTGACCGCTATGAATCTATCAGTGCGCGTGGGTTTGCATTAGGTTATGTGGGAGGTGTGGCGATGCTTGCTTTGAACATTATGATGATAGAAATGCCTTCGTCTTTTGGGTTTACGCCTGAAATGGTTAAACAGAGTATTCATGTGCGTATTTCTTTTGTATTGGTAGGTATTTGGTGGTGGGCATTTGCTGAATACGCATTTTATAACTTGCCTGCCCACAGACGAATAGGAGAGGGGCAGGCAAAATTAAGTGGT
>JAYTNK010000376.1:0-2340 GCA_043748375.1 Cytophagales bacterium | reverse complement strand
CAAGCAACAAATACAAACTCAATATATCCAATTCGTCACGCAAAGAAATGTACGCATTTTCGGAGGATTCGAGGCTTTTACGCATGAGGTCGCTGAAATTGCCCAAAAGCTCGCCTGCTTCGGTCTTACGGTTGCTATACACCAAACCTTGCACAGTATTCAGGATATTGTATAAAAAATGGGGATTCATTTGGGCGCGTAATGCCTTGAGTTGCGAAATCCAAAGTTGTTCTTTGAGTAGTTGCTTCTTGCGTTTTCGTTCAAAAAAACTGTAGGTAAGCCCAAAAATCAGCGCACTCACAGTCGCCAAAACTATAGCATACCACCACCACGTTTCCCACCAACGTGCAGGAATTTCGAAACGAATTGTTTGCGTTTTGCTTCGAGCTTTGGTAGTTTCATCTTGTGCAAAAACCTCGATGTCATACGCGCCTTTTGGCAATTCGTTGTAATCTAAAAGTGTTTGTGGTTCTTTGACAATGCGCCAATCATTGCCTTTCAACCGATAATGCAAGGCTACTTCTGCGGGGTTTTTGTAGTGCAATGCTTCTATCTCAAAGGAAGCCTTGCCTACCCTGCGCACAGGCAAAAGGCGCGGTTCGTGTAATGCCCTTACCTGCTTACCTGCCATGAAGACCACGCCATGTGGTAAGGCTACCCAAATACCCTTGTCAGTAGGGCAAAAATCTCTGCCATGTTGGGGCAAAATTTCTTGGAATTGAAAATTTTGCGTGTTTATATAGCCTATTTCAGCATCAGTGCCTATCCAAAGTTTATCACCTTGCAAAACCATCTTGCGAATAAAATTGCTTTTCAATTCCTTGCCTGCCCTGAAGTGCGCCACTACGCGCTGATTTTCTATTACCAATATGCCTTGTTGAAAGGTATTCACCCAAAGCCTTGCCTGCCCGTCTGTGAGGAGTTGGCGAGCCATGATAGGCTTGCCTGATGCGCTCAAATGTGTTTCCTTGCCCGCCAAATCATACTCGAACAGCCCATTATCTGTACCCACCCAAAATTTTTGATTCGCCACATGAGCTACTGCACAATAATATCGTTGGGGAATAACTTTGGTAGTGTAAGCATTTCGTTGAAAATCACGACTTCGAACAGGGGCTAAGTCCAAGCCCCCGAACTCCCGAAGGGGAAATATGGGGTTTAAATCTATCCAATAGTAGCCAAAGAAAAAAGTTATTAACAATAACTCACGTTTGCCCATTGTATAGAAATGGGCATCTTTCAGGGTGTGTTCTTTGAAGGATATGATTGGTTGCCCTTGTAAGTCAAAAACACCTTTGTTAGTAGCTATGAGTGGTAAAGTAGGGTGAAAACTTACGCGCTTTATCTCCTCTTTGGAGAACGCGCCTATATCTTGCCACTTGGTAGGTTGTGTTTGGGAGGCTTGCCAAATATGTCCATTGGTCAAACCCGCATATAGATTTTCGCCTTGTGTAAAAAGCGATTGCAACTCTATAGAGGTATTTTTCAAAGGCTGAAGCGGATAATACATATTTTGCAAATCAGCGCAGAACCAAAGCCCTTCATTCAGGGTGCTTATCCAATAATTGCCCTGAAAATCTTGTATGATGTCTGAAATATTTTTTTCAGGAAAAACTAAAGTAGTTTTACCCAATTCAGGCTCAAAAAGATAGCCTCCCTGCCTTGTGCAGAGCCATGTTTTTTCGTGGGTAGTACGTGCATAGTACAAAAAAATAGCTGGAGGAAAGTCCAATTTTTGCATTCTAAAGGGACGGGTAGGCGAGTCCCAAATCATATAAGTGTGCGGTGCTTCTTTGCGTTGTAGGCAATACAGTTTGTCTTTTTGCAAGAAAAATTGGCTTTCTCCTGTAAAAGTTGTGGTTTCAGAAGTAAAGCGCATTTGCTCATCAATCGTAAAAACAATACTATGTGCCTGAAGTTTGATATGGTTTTGGTAACTTACTATATCAGCTAAATGCGGTTCAAATTTTTTGCTAAAAACGAGTTTGAAATTTTGTAAGTTATAAGCCACTAAAGTATTACTGGTAGCTACCCAAAGGTATTTTTCAGTAAAATCAAAATTCATCAACCTGCCTTGAGGCTCGCCTGCTGAAAAAGGAAAAGTGCGCAAAGTATCATTTTCCAAATAAAAAATCTGTTTGGCGAAGTTCAACCCCCAAATCCGTCCTTGTTTATCTTCATGAAGGGCAGTAAAGTCGGCTTGTTGGGCATCTTCAAAAGGAATAAGCGAAGCATTCTTGCCATTGAAACGAAAAAGTCCCTTGTCTGTACCCAAATAAATACGCCCTTGTCTATCCAAAAGCATATCATAGATAGTTTGGGTAGGCAAGTTTTGGATAG
>JAYTNK010000375.1:0-15559 GCA_043748375.1 Cytophagales bacterium | reverse complement strand
TTCTTTCAAGAGTTTTTGTCGGAAATTACGGTAAACGTTACAGAGATGTTTCGCGACCCAACATTTTGGGTAGAATTGCGTGAAACTATCTTGCCTGCCATGCTCAACGAAAACCGTATAGTAAATATTTGGCACGCAGGCTGTTCGTCAGGCGAGGAGGTGTTCTCGATGGCAATAGCTTTGAAAGAAATGAATTTGTTGGACAAAGTGCGCATTGTAGCTACTGATATTGACAATTCTATTTTGGCAAAAGCGCGCGAGGGCGCATATTCTATGAAAAACATGGAACTGAATCAAAAGAACTATGAACGTGCTAAAGGCACACATACGATTGACGCATACTATAAGGAGCAGGGAGGCAAGGCACATTTTGATAAAACATTAGTGAAAGATGTATCGTTCCGTGAGCATAATCTTGTGTCAGAGGTTTCTTTTGCTAAATTTGATTTAATACTTTGTCGAAATGTAATGATATATTTTAATCAAACACTTCAAAATCAAGTGCTTAAGGTCTTCCATGAGAGCTTACATAAAAATAGCTTCTTGGCTATAGGCTCCAAAGAGTCGTTGATATGGTGCGAAATCGCCAGCAAATTCTCGGTTGTAAACAATGAAGAAAAAGTCTATAAAAAAGTAAAAGATTAACATTTTTAGGGCTTACAGGGGCAAAAAATCCTGTATCTCACAAAAAAACCACAATTATTTAGGTAGCAAGTAACAAAATAGATATCCAAATGCAAAACCGTTTTCAACTTGATGACCAATATCGTGCTATAGTAATAGGCGGTTCGGCTGGAAGTTTTCAGGTTATCAGCAAAATCCTAAGCTGTTTACCACCTGACTTCGAGTTGCCTATTGCCATGTGTTTGCACCGCTTACGGCACGTGAGAAACGGTTTCGTAGAAGCATTGAACATCAAAAGTACCATTACCATCAAAGAACCTTATGATAAAGAACCCATACGGAAAGGCAATATTTATCTAGCACCTGCGAATTATCACTTGGGGCTTGAGATTGGCAATAGTTTTGCCCTTACTACTGAAGAGCTATTGAATAATTCGCGCCCTGCGATTGATATTCTCCTTGCCTCTGCTGCACAAGTGTATGGCAAACGGCTCGTAGGAATTCTGCTTTCAGGTGCAAACAAAGATGGTGCAATGGGCATGAAGCGTATCAAGGATAGAGGTGGGCTTACTATTATTCAAGACCCTAAAGAATGTCTGATAGATACCATGCCTGTCTCTGCACAAAAAATAACAACTATTGACCACACACTTGATGTCCAAAGTATCATAGATTTATTATTAGAATTGAATCAAAGAGTGAAAAGTGCAAAAGAAAATTAGTCTCAATTGTTTCTACATTACAACGGTAATTTTTATATTGACAGAAATACAGCTGTAAAAATACTCGTTTATTTAATTTTTGTTCCTTACTTACTACAAGTATCTTTAAAAACTACAAGTAATGAAAAGCTTTTATAACTTCATCAGTATTTTTTTAGTTGTCCTTTATATAGTAGGGGTTCTATTTGGCATCTATTACTTAACATACGATTCGAGTAAAATCCAGCGTGTGGCAAGTATATTTCCCGAATTGATTTACCTATTAGTAACCTTGTCTTTAGTAGGGTTATTAGGTTTTTTATTTTTGTTTTTACGGCGAGAAAGCAATGTAGAAATTGTTTATACGATTGCTCAAGACTCAAATACAAATACGGAAACAAGCTTGGTTAATAATCTTACAGATAACCATGAAAGCATCGAACAGACAGGCATTGCGCGCATTATATTTACAAAATTAAAACAAGAAAACGTTGCTAGCACCCATATACTTGAGTTATCGCTTCGTGCTATATGCCAACACTTAGAGGCGGGTATAGGGGCTATGTATGTAAGGCGTGAGAATATGATGGAAATGTTCACTGCTTACGCACTCTATAGAGCTGAGGGAGAGGTTATTGAATATCAGTTGGGCGAGGGCTTGGTTGGGCAAGTAGCTAAAGATGGAAAAACTATCAAACTTTCACAGATTCCAGAAGGTTACATGGAGATTGTATCGGGCTTGGGGAGCGCATTTCCACATTACTTAACACTCTTTCCTGTCAAAGATGTTAACAAAGAGGTGGTTGCTGTACTTGAATTAGCTACTTTCAAAAATATGACAGCACAAGAATTGGTGTTTTTAGAAGAAATGGCATTACTTTTGGCAAGAGAAGTAGAAACAGTTACTGCCAAATAACAAAAAACTTGCCTACCCTATTTAGATAGAGCGTGTAAATAAAAGCGACTTTTCTTTTTGAGTAGCAGATATGACTCATAAAGAACAAGACAGTTTGTTGAGCTACTCAAAAAGAAAACTCGCAAATAAAAATAAGGCACACATCATTCAACCTCAAACTTCTTACTTCAACATGGCAAACAAGTTTCGCATAGGTGTAAGTTTTAAAATAACCGCGTTGGTCGTGGTTGTTGTCTTCATGTCTGTTACAACGATAAGTTATATGGCTTTCAATGTATCAAAAGGTTTTTTCCAAGAACGCTACCAAGAGTCAGTAGAGGTTATTACGCGCCTAAAAACGCAAAAAATAGAAGCATTCCTTGAAAAAATAAAAGCCAATATTAAATTTGGGAGCGAGCTTAAGGCTGTTCGCACCCAGCTTTTGCGTACAAGACCAATAATGTTGCCCCTTGATACCGCCCAGAATAAACCTCAACCTAAAGAACCCAAAGAGACCACAGAACCAAAAGAGACCAAAGAAATACAGCAGGTAGCATTAGTAGATTCAGAAATGGACGATTTAGTGCAGAATGTATTGAAAAGTTATGAAGTACGCAATATTTATTTAACAAATGCAGATGGAACAGTATTATTTAACAAAGGGATTGATGAAAGTAAAGATAAAAATGCAAAAATTTTTCAAGAAGCTGACGCGAATACCATCAAAATAGGACGCGACTCAGTATATTTTAGCCAAGTATTCCAACGCGGTACAGAAAACCTTATGCACGTAGCCGCGCCTGTGAAGGAGAAGACAGGAGGCAATACGTTGGGAATTATCATCTATGAGGTGCGTCTGAATTACATTTTCAATCTATTAAAAGACACCACAGGATTAGGACAGACAGGCGAAATTTTGCTTGTGAAAGCGATAGGCAATCAGATTAACTTATTAAATACTCCGCGTTTATTTAGCACAGGCAAGTTCAAGAAAATCGTGTCTATGGGTGCGGTTGCCCAATTATCGGTTCAAAATGCTGTAAAGCCTGAAAATGCTTTTGGTTTTGGAGAAGACATCGATTACAGGAACAAACACGTGATGGCGATGTGGAGTTATATTCCCATTACTGACTGGGGTTTAGTTGTTAAACTCGACCTTGACGAGGCAAATATGCCTATCAACAGTATCATTCGAAACTTGGCTATTACAGGTCTGCTTGTATTTTTGGTTTCTATTTTGATAGGGGTAATATTTTCACGGCGCACCATCATCAAACCTTTGTTCTTACTAAAAAATATAGCAGGTTTATTAGCGCAAGGAGCCTTGCCTGACAGACTCCCTCGCAGCTCACAAGCAAATGATGAGATTGGCGAAATGAGCGACAGTCTTGCCAATGTAGTACAAGGACTTAAAACAAAAGCAAACTTTGCGCGAAATATTGGACAGGGTGATTTGCAAGCAGACTTCTCGCCTACGGGTGATACCGACTTGCTTGGCAATGCCTTGCTCTCCATGCGAGATAGTATTAAGAATACGGCTAAACGCGATGAAGAACGCAACTGGATTGTAACAGGTTTAGCAGAAATAGGGGACATTTTGCCCTCCATAGCCACGATTGATGAGCTGGGCGAGCTTGTTTCAGAGTTCGTTACGCGAAAAATAGGCGCAGTTCAAGGCGCGTTTTATATCGTCAATGGCGAAGATGACAATCAAATTATAGAATTGGAGGCAAGCTATGCCTACGGAAAAAGGAAATACCTCAAGGCGCAATTTCGCTTTGCGGAAGGGCTTGTTGGGCAAGCAGCTGTAGAAAAAAACCGTGTCTTAAGAACTGAAATTCCTGATGAGTACTTGTCTATTACTTCTGGAATTCTTGGCGACCGCAAACCAAAATGTATTCTTATCACACCTTTGATAACCAATGAAACGGTATATGGAGTGCTTGAATTTGCTGGATTTGAGAAATTCCAAGCACGCGAAATTGAATTTGTCGATGAGATTAGTGAAATTATTGCCCGAACTGTTTTTAATATAAAAGTAAAGGAGAATACAGAGCGATTGCTCCACGAATCTCAAAAAATGGGTACGGAGCTACAAGGACAACAAAAAATCTTGCAAGAGAATGCTCATCAGATGGCATCTTCCAAAGATGAGTTGGAACGTGTAAACATTCAATTACAAGAGAAAATACGCGAAGTACAGCTCGAACAAGACCGCACGCAACTATTCCTTGCCAATGCCTCGGAAATTATTACGATTTATGAAGCTGATGGTACAATTCGCTACATAAGTCCTTCGGTACAACGTATCTTGGGATATACGACTCAAGAAATGGTTGGAATAAAAGATATTATTTATGTCCATCATGCAGGTGTAGAGTCGTATGAGAATATGTTTATGGCTCTTTTGGAAAAACCAGAAGAAAAAGTAACGATACAATTTAGCTATCAAACCAAAACGGGCGAACGAATTTGGCTGGAAGCCACAGGCGCAAACTTTCTTGATGACCCTGCCCTTCAAGGTATTTTGTTAAATATGCGCGACATTACAGAGAAGCGTGCCGCAGAAAAAGAACAACGCCTGCGTGGTCAAATGCAAGCTCTTTCAGAAAACTCGCCTGACCTTATCACACGTATTACACGCGATGGGCAAATATTTTACATAAATCCAACCATCGAAAACTATACAGGGCAAAACAAAGAATTCTATTTGCAAAAAAGTTTGACAGAGGTGGATTTGCAGGCAAGTATGCTGCAAGCATGGCAAGATGCCTTCAAAGAAGCTATTACCAAAGGGCATAAGGTAAATGAGGAAATGACTTTCGCCTCCGAAAAATTGGGTAACCGCACTATGCAAATCAACGCTATACCCGAATACAATGAGATGAACAATCTTGAGTCGGTGTTGTTGGTTTCGCATGATATTACAGAACGTAAAATAATAGAAGAACAAATAACAGACAAAAACCGTAAAATTACGGAAAGTATTAACTACGCAAAACGTATTCAAGAGGCTATCTTGCCTGATACTTCCTATATCAAGCAGGTATTCAAAAACTCATTCATTCTATACAAACCGCGTGATGTAGTAAGTGGGGACTTTCCTTGGTTCTTGCAAACAGGTGATGATATATTCATTGCAGCCGTAGACTGTACAGGACATGGCGTACCTGGCGCACTGATTTCATTGATTGGCTTCTTCCTATTGAATAATATTGTGAAATTGCAAAAAGCAACCACGCCTGGTACTATCCTCGATTCTTTAGATGAAGATGTAACGCGCACCTTAAAACAAGACGAGCAAGATGCCGCTACGCGTGACGGTATGGATATTTCGCTTTGTAAAATTAACCTCAAAAAACGCCAAGTTGAATATGCAGGTGCGCATCGCCCTTTATATTATTATACGGAAGACGATTTATTAGAGGTGAAAGGCAATAAGTTCCCTATTGGCGGCGGTCAATATAAAAACCGTAGCAAGTTCACAAACTCTGTGATTAACTTTTTAGATGGGGATTCCATTTATTTATTCTCTGACGGTTATCCTGACCAATTCGGAGGTCCAAAAAACAAAAAGCTATCGCCTCGCAAAATCCGCGAAGTGGTAAACGGCAACCCTGTAGCAGAGATGAACGAGATATGCAGATTGCTTGACCGCGAATTTGAGGAATGGAAAGGAAATAACAAACAAACTGATGACGTACTTATGATTGGTATTAAGTTTTAATTTCTAAAAATTGAAGACTTGCCTACTCACTAATCGCAGTTTAGATTTAAGTCTTTTTCAAAAAAAAAAAAAAAAATATTAAAAAATCGTACCTTTGCAAAAAAAAGCACTAACTTTCGCACCAAAACCTATAAAGAGCTTCAAACCAAACCTTAAACCCACTCTTAACCGACAAAATTTAGTATGAAATACATCTATGAACTACACCGAACTATGGTAACCCGTAAGCTGATTCTGGTGTATGAAGGTGAATTTACTCAAGAAATCACAAAGTCTGTGCTGGCTATGGCTGAGCGCAATATGGACGCTATAGGAGAAGATTCGGGTATTAAGCGTAAGGTTTTCAATGTAATGGTAGAATGTTTACAAAATATAGTAAAACACTCTGACGAAATACAAGAAGGCGAAACTCCTATGAGGCATGGAGCTATCTTCATGATTGGCAAAGACGATGATAAATATCTCATCACGTCTGGTAATCCTATTATGAACGATAAGGTTGAAATGCTGAACAACAAACTTGACCACATCAATAGCCTTGATAAAGAAGGGCTAAAAAATCATTACAAAGATGTTATCAAGACCAACAAGGGACTGTCTGAAAAAGGCGGTGCAGGATTGGGCTTCATCGATATGGCGCGTAAATCGGGGCAGAAGTTGCAATTTGACTTCGAGCCGATGGGCGATAATATCTCATTCTTTTCACTCAAAACGGTTATCCGCCGCAGTAGCTCGGATTCTGAATAATTAATCTCAAAAAACCATCAAATTTATGGAAGTTATCAACAAAGAAGGAACTGAAGATACCCCTAAAATCATCTTAAACCGTAATGACGGTATATTCGAAATCTCAGGTCGCTCACTACCCGAAGATTCCGCAGACTTCTATCAGCCTATCCTCGACTGGTTGGACAAATATGGCGTAAGCCCAAACCCCGAAACGGTATTTATATTCAAACTTGAGTATTTTAATACGGCTTCCTCAAAACTCATCTTGGATATACTCTCCAAACTGGAAACGATTGCAAACACGCGTATCCAATGGTATTTTCATGAAGATGATGAGGATATGGAAGAAGCGGGTACGGAGTTTTCTGAATTGGTAGAAGTGCCATTCGAGTTTAAGACATACTAAGTAGTCCAACTAAGGTTGCGTTATGGGCGTTCTCACAACAAGCCGTAGCTATAATAAAAAGGGAGGAAAGGTAAGACGTAAGTAATTGGACTTATTATCTTTCCCCTAATTTATTGTTACGTTTAAACAAAAAACTTGCCTACCCAAAGTGATAAAAACTAAGCAGGCATTACGCTGAAAAAAGTATGGCAAAAAAAAAGTGCCGCATGAAAATGAGGAAGCGATAGGCAAAAATTGGCGCGAAGGTGAATTGATAGAAACATTCCATTTGAAACGGATAGCCTCTTATCAAACCTTACTCATGAAAGAGTGGCTCAATATAACCCCGCCTGAATTTAATGAGGCAGAACGTTATTATTTTGAGCGTAACTTACGTGGTGTAAACAAAATAGCGGGTTGGAGTGAGGAAGACTTAAAAATGAAGTTTATTGCTCCTATATTAGAGTTAGGTTTGTTGTTAGAGAACGATAATACAGTAACTTTTTTTGATAAAACCATTTCGGCTACTGTGGAAGGTATTAAACTTACGGTAAAATCGGATTTTATGATAGCAGAAGGGTTGATGGACGTTTTTCGTGCACCATACTTTCATTTTCAGGAATATAAACCTAATAAAAATCCAGCAGGTGATTCTATGGCTCAATTATTAGAAGCGTTCCTAATAGCTCAAACTAAAAACAAACTACCACAACCTTTATATGGAATAGAAATTGTAGGAAAAACATTGGACATTTGTGCTTATGGAAGGCAAGGAGTATTGCATATCCAAATCTTTTGACAGCACGGATAAAGAAAGCTTGCTTACAATTATTGCTATGTTGCGGAAGTTTAAAGAAATCTTAGAAACGCGCCTACTATTCTTGTAAATACTAACTTTTTATTATCTTTGCACCACACGCCTAACAGCTTAGAACAGACAAAACCATGAGTGAACAGATACTTGAAGCCTTAACCAAATTATTCGCCCTTATTTCACGCCTCGAAGGGGGCGCAAGTGAAGTAGAGCGCAAGTTTGTTATTGACTATTTTAAGAAAGAACTGGATGAAAACTCGGTAGACCGTTATACCAAACTCTACGAAACAGAAGCTGAGTATGGCAAAGTGCAAGAGAATAAGGAAATAACCATGCGCGATAATGTACGCATTTTGAAGTTTTGTAGAGAGATGAATAAAGGTCTTGAGCAACGTCAAAAAGTGATTATCCTTATAAAACTACTAGAATTAGTTGCCTCTGACAAAATAGACAAAATACTTACTCCACAAAGGCGTATGATTTTGGAAACTATTTGCCAGACTTTTAATATTAAAGATAATTATACAGCGATTGAACACTTTATATTTTGTGAAGACTCGGCTATCCTGAACTCAAATGATGTATTGATAGCGTCTGCACACAATCGCCTCTTGCCTCCCAATGCCAAATACATCAAAATAGATGATTTGCGTGGAGAAGTAATATTCAAAAGAATTCAAAGTGTTGATTTATATTTTGTCAAATATTTAGGCAAAGACGACATTAAACTCAATGGTTTTGCGTTAGCCACAGGGCAGACCATACTTTTCCCTCCTGGCAGTAGTATGCGCCCTGCGCAAGCTTCTAGCAAAGGTTTCTCCATATACTATAGTGATGTGGCGGGTGTTTTCTTGGAAACTTCGCAGTCTGTCAAAATATCTTTCACTGCCAATAAAATAGAATACCGCTTCCCAAATGGCGCACTTGGCGTGCAACAAATGAACCTATCGGAGTCGCAAGGCAAACTTATAGGCATTATGGGTGGTAGTGGGGCAGGCAAGACAACCCTTATGAACGTGCTATCGGGCATTGAAACACCCTCAAATGGAGAAGTGCTTATCAACGGCTTCAATATGCACACCCAAAAAGATGACGTAGAAGGGGTAATAGGTTTTATTGCTCAAGACGATTTATTGCTTGAGGACTTAACTGTATATCAAAACTTATACTATAATGCAAAATTGTGTTTTAAGCAATTAAATGAAACCGAAATAAATGAGCGCGTTATGACTACGCTTGTAAGTTTAGGGCTTGACCACATCAAGGAAATCAAGGTAGGCAATGTATTAAATAAAAAAATATCGGGCGGGCAACGCAAACGTCTCAACATCGCGCTTGAACTCATACGCGAGCCTGCAGTCATGTTTGTAGATGAACCGACTTCAGGTCTTTCTTCTAAAGATTCACAAAATGTGGTGGATTTGCTCAAAGAACTTTCTTTGAAAGGCAAGTTAATTTTTGTGGTTATTCACCAACCCTCACCTGACATTTATAAAACCTTCGACAAGATGATTATCTTGGATAAAGGTGGCTACTTAATATATTATGGACACCCGATTGAAGCCATTACGTACTTCAAGCGGAAAACTATGCAAGCTGATGCAGAACGATGGAGCGAAAACCCAGAGGAAATGTTTAAGCTGATAGAAAAAGAAGTTGTGAACGAATTTGGGCAAGAAACAGGCAAACGGCAGGTACTCGCACCTCAATGGCACGAAAAATATGTGCAAGAGTTTCCTTTTGAGGAAGTTGAAAAAATGACTGAAAAGCCGCCAAGCTCTCTCAGTCGCCCTAGTGTATTCAAACAAGCCTATTTGTTTACAGTTCGAGACTTTTTGTCTAAGATAAGCAATATGCAATATATGCTCATCAACTTGCTGGAAGCACCTCTTTTAGCCCTCTTGTTGGCATACATTATTCGTTTTCAAAATGACCCTGAAACACCTGAAAAATATATTTTCCGTTACAATGACAATGTCCCTGCTTATGTGCTGATTTGCATCATCATTTCGCTATTTATGGGGCTGACAGTAAGTGCCGAGGAGATAATCAAAGATAGAAAGATACAAAAACGAGAGCAATTTTTGAACTTAAGTAGATTTGGCTACTTGTTTTCTAAAATATCTATACTTTTTACCCTTTCAGCTATCCAAACATTTACCTTTGTATTAATTGGAAATTCAATTTTAGAAATACAATTCGGCTTATTATGGAGTTATTGGGGTATGTTGTTTACCGTTTCGTGCTTTGCGAATATGTTGGGACTCAATATATCTTCCATGTTTAACTCTGTTATCACCATTTACATCACGATTCCTTTATTGCTTATCCCGCAAATGATTTTGAGTGGCATTATTTTCCGCTACGAAAAAATGAATAAACAAATAAGTGAACGTGGTACAGTGCCTGTCCTAGCCGATTTTATGGTATCGAGATGGGCATTTGAAGGTATGGCTGTGAACCACTTCATGAACAATAGTTATGAAAAAGATTTTTATCAAGTAGATAAAGAAGTGAGTAGGTATGACTACCGCTACTCTTTTTGGTTAAAAGAACTCGAAAAACGTTTGGAGAATTCAAAAAATTACCAAAACACTAAAACACCTAATGACTCTACAAGAAAAAATCTAAACAAAAACCTCTCCCTCATTAAACATGAAATAAAATCTGAAAAAGCCTATTTAGACTTATTAAAAGGCACAGATTGGCAAAAAATACTTACACCCGCTAATTTTAATGATGAAGGGGCAGGCAAGATTCAAACCTATTTTGACTCGTTAGGCGTTAAGTTCAAAAAAAGCTTAAATGATGCAAGCAAAAAATTAGAGGATAGAGAATCCCTTATCAAAAAGAAGCGCGATATAAACTACAGCATCGACAAACAAAAGAACCGCTATTTCAATGATGGGCTAAAAAACTTTATGATTAATGCAGAAGTGCAGGATAAAATTATAGAGCAACACGGCAAACTGCTACAATTAAGCGACCCTGTGTTCAATGACCCTCGTGAAGTAGATAATATACTCGATTATCGCTCACATTTTCTTGCACCACAAAAGCACTTTCTTGGCACTTATTTTAGTACCTTTTACTTCAATATGTCTGTAATTTGGCTGTTCACGATGTTCTTCTACCTTACCTTATATTACGATATATTCAAAAAATTATTGGACTTATTGGGTAAAATCAAGTTCGGCAAAAAAGAATAGCCCGATTTTTGCTCCAAATTTTGCAAACTTACTTCTAAAACACTTCTAAACATATCCTTGTATTCTATATCCAAACAATATGAAAAAGCTACCCTATCTTTTTACAGCACTCTCTTTATTCTTTGTGCTCAATAGTTGCACACAAGAGAAGTCAGGCGATGAGCTTGACAAAGATGACAAAAAGACCAAGGAGAAAACGAACTCAGGACCCGCCATCTCTGTAGAAGTGATAAACGATATGGTGAACGCTATTCCTTCGCCCCTTGAAATATCATTCCTTATCAAAGACCTTAATATCACTTATGATAAGAGTGTGCTGAATACTGTTAATAAGTCGTACAACACGCCTCACAAACAAGCACTGAATCTTGGTATATACAGTACAGACTTAGGTTATGCCAATATTTATGGGCAAAATCAAGATGCTATCTTATTTCTTGGGGCTGTAGATGGAATAACCAAAGAACTTAAAATTAAATTTGACTCGGAAACTATTCGCAAACTTGCCTCCGCACGCAGTAGCTTGGATACACTCCTTCTCGAAACAACTAAAAACTTGAATAACATCAACAACGAGTTGCAAGAAAAGGGACGACCTGACCTTACTATCCTTATTCTTACGGGGGGATGGGTAGAGTCGTTGTACCTAACCTGCGAAATGACTAAGAAACAACCTAACGAGCTATTGAAAAATAGAATCGGGGAACAAAAAATCATTCTAGAACAATTATTATTGTTACTTTCATTTTATGAACAAAACAATGAAAATATACGTGGACTTATCAAAGACTTTGGTAAGCTAAATAACGTCTATGAGAATGTAAAAATTACTTATACAAATAACAAAGAAGCCACTACAACAGAAGTAGATGGCAAATTGGTAACAGAAGGCGGCCCTACAAGCGAAATTAAACTTGAAGACAAAGACCTTGATGCTATCCTGGAGTCTATCCGTGCTATTAGAAAGAAAATGATTGAATAGTTGTATATTATTTTTCATATTTAATAAAAACATGATAGCCTGCTCATAACATTTGAGCAGGCTATTTGTACATCTATTAAGTGTCAATGGTGTAGATAGGAACAAAACACACCATCATTTTGTTTAACACCAAGGTAGTACTCAACTTATGAGAAGTATTTTTTGCTATAAATACCTTTTTAATTTTTAAATTTATATATATGAGCAAACACGGACGTGTATTGGTTGCCATGAGCGGCGGTATCGACAGCTCGCTTGCCGCAGTCTTACTGCACGAACAAGGATATGAAGTGATAGGCATGACCATGAAAACATGGGATTATGCCTCTTCAGGTGCAACAAAAAAGGAAACAGGTTGCTGTAGTTTAGACTCTATCAATGATGCACGCGCCATAGCCGTTAATTTAGGCTTCCCCCATTATATTCTCGACATCAGAAATGAATTTGGCGATTATGTTATCGACCACTTCACCAATGAATATGTAGAAGGTAGAACACCAAATCCTTGCGTGCTGTGCAATACACACATCAAATGGGATGCACTGCTCAAAAGAGCCGATAAACTTGACTGCGCTTATATTGCCACAGGGCATTATGCACAAGTGCGAAACGAAAATAACCGATATATCATCTCAAAAGGCATAGACGAAAATAAAGACCAGTCCTACGCCCTTTGGGGAGTTTCGCAACAAAGCCTCAGCCGTACCAAATTCCCGCTTGGCGAATTACGCAAAACACACATATATGAAATGGCCACCCAAAAAGGATTTGTAGAGTTAGTCAACAAACCTGAATCTTATGAAATTTGTTTCGTGCCTGATAACGACTATCGTAGCTTCCTCAAACACCGATTGCCCGACTTAGAAGCAAAAGTAAAAGGTGGTGACTTTATACTCGAGGACGGTACTATCGTAGGCAAGCATGAAGGATATCCATTTTATACTATTGGACAACGAAAAGGATTGGGTATTGCTATGGGCTATCCCGTATTTGTTACTGCCATTGATAAAACCAACAATCGAGTAGTACTCGGTGTAGAGAAAGATTTATACCGAACAGGCATGATTGTAAAAGCATTAAATATGGGAAAATACCCCGACCTTGTAGGAAAATCCACTGAAACAGTTACCAAAATCAGGTATAATGATGGTGGCGCGCCTGCAACCATCGAACAAACAGGTGAAGAAATGCGGGTGTTATTCCATGAGGGTGTAAAATCCATAGCTCCAGGGCAAGCTGCCGTATTCTATGAAGGCAATGACGTAATAGGTGGAGGCTGGATACAAAATAGTTTTAACTATTAATTATTTTTAGAGGCTTTTATTGTTAAATAAAGTGATGTTTTCTATCCTCAAGCATTAGCATCGGGCAGGCAAGTTGGCAACTTGCCTGCCAAACCAAGCCTAAAAAATTGGAAAATAAACGAAAACACGAGTTTCAAAATATCATTTTATTTAATTTCCTTCCTTATAATTAAAAACGCGCCGAAAAAGGCAAAAAAGAAAAAATAAACTTCGCAAAAAAAACGTATCTTTGAAAATCTTTTAAGACATTCTTACGTTTTTTAATATATGCTTGATGGAATGAAATACTTACTTTTATGGGCAATCATACTTTTGCCCGCCCTTGCCTACAGTCAGCAAAAAGAAGTCGCTTTAGCTGAGGAGTATTATAGCCAAAGTGAATACGAAAAAGCCCGCGAAGTCTATGACAAAGTCGCACGACAGCCCAATACGTTAGCCCTCATTTACAGCCATTACCTCCGAACTCTTGTTAATTTAAAAGACTGGAAAGAAGCTGAAAAACTTGCCAAACGTCAAAGTAAAGACAACCCTGAAACAGTTATCTATCGCTTAGACTATGCATGGGTTCTCGAACAGCAAAACTTATTACCACAAGTAGAAAAAGAATTGACTGCTATAAATGGGGAATTGAGTAAACGCAAAGAGGCAACTCCTGAAGCTATCGAACATGCCGTCAGAATCGACCATTCTGATTGGGCAGAAAAAATTATCCTTGCCTCCCGCAAAAACCAACGCGACAAAACGCTTTGGGCAATGGAACTCGCAAGCGTCTATCAAATGCAAGGAAAACAAGACGAGCTAATCGAAGAACTAATAGCGTTTGCGCTCCAAAATAAAGACAATCTTGACGGCGTGAAAAGTGCCTTGCAAGATAATCTTACAAAGCAGGCAGACTTTGATAAACTTGAGCAAAATATGCTTGCACGCCTTCAAAAAGAGCAAGACCAAATTGTATATAACGAGATTTTGCTCTGGCTCTATCTACAACAAAAACGGTTTTCACGTGCATTCGTGCAGGCAAGGGCGTTGGATAAACGCTACCAAATGGAAGGCAACGAAATTCTTAATATTGCCCTTATTGCCCTCAAGAACCAAGACTATAATGCCGCCTCACAAATGTTTGAATACGTAGTAAAAAGCTATCCTTTAGGCGGAAACTACAGTTATGCGCGCAATATGTTCCTAAAAACAAAGGAAGATGCTATTAAAAACACTTTTCCCATCAATAAAACCGAAATTACAGACCTCATCAAGCAATATAATGAACTCCTTGCCGAACTTGGCAAAACACCCAAAACCAAAGAGGCTATCCGAAATGTAGCTCTTTTGTATGCTTTTTATTTAGATAAAAAAGATACCGCTGTAGTATTGCTTAACCAAGCCATAGAACTTGCGCAAGGAAGTGCTGACTTTATAGCTATCTCTAAAACAGATTTGGGAGATATTTATTTACTAAAAAATGAAGCTTGGGAATCTACCCTGCTTTACTCTCAAGTAGAACTGGCACGCAAAGAGCATCCGCTTGGACACGAAGCAAAATTGCGTAATGCTAAACTTTCATATTACAAAGGAGAATTTGATTTAGCTATTGAGCATTTAGACATCTTAAAAGAAGCCACAAGCAGAGAAATTGCGAATGATGCTATGGAACTTAGCCTCCTCATACGTGATAATATTCAGGACGACACGCTCGGCATTGCCCTCAAAGAGTTTTCAAAAGTAGAATTATTATTATTTCAATACAGAGAGGCAGAAGCATTGCAAACTTTGAACAACTTACTTGAGAAATTCCCGAAAGAAAATGTAATTGAAAAAGCCCTCCTTACAAAGGCGCAATTATTGGTGCGGGTAGGCAAGGCAGGTGAGGCTGTAAAGCCGTTGCAAGACTTGCAAACACAATTTACGGAGGGTATTTATGGAGATGATGCTATGTTTTTGCTCGGAAAAACTTATGAGGAAAATTTGCAAGACAAAGAAAAGGCAAAAACAACTTATCAAGATTTTTTAGTTAAATACCCTGCTAGTATTTTTACTGCGGAAGCACGCAAGCGTTTTCGCATATTGCGAGGCGATTTTATGAATTAGATATGGGGGTTGTTTAGTTGAACTGTATCTGTTGTTAAAAAACGTCTTTTGGGTTGTAATTTCGTTAGATTTTTCGTTGTAGCGACCTGCTACGACTGCAAAAT
>JAYTNK010000374.1:0-4136 GCA_043748375.1 Cytophagales bacterium | reverse complement strand
CTTGATTGGTCATTTTTTTTCGCCTCGATAATCAAGTTAAAGTTTTCAAATTCAAAAAATACGTCAGGTTCTACATATATTTTGTTTGTAATATTTCTGCCTTCTGCTGACCACTTTACCCAAAAGTCTATATTTATTAGCTCGCCTGATTTTTCTGGCAATTCAGTGGCCTTACCACAGCTCTTCCGCAATAAATCCCAAGTATGTTGTGAAGGGAGGTACTGCAATAATCCAAATACAAAAGATGTTTTACTATCTTCTGAAGGCTCAAGTGAATAGACCTTTTTTAACAATATTTGTAACACGTTCTTTTGTAAATAAAATAAAAAATATTTTTGCCTAAATAAAGCACTATTTCACAATCCAAACCGTAATATTAGGGTTTTATGGGCTTACCGTAACTTTGCACTGTTGGTTTTTAGGAGTATGTCCATGTACATTCTTCCATGGGGATAAACAGTTTATTATCTAAGGCGGTTTTCGTTGGGCGAAGTTACACAATTTTTATTACTTACCAGCCAAACCGCAAAATATTTTTAAATAGTTAATATACGGTTATAAACAAAAAAAGTAGGCAAGGCTTTCATTTTTCTAATTTACACAAAAAAAGCAACAAGAATCAAAGAAAAGCGTATATTTGCAGTATAAACCCCCAATAGATTATGGAAAACTTGCTTATCAGTTCGAAGTTCGCACTTTTGAGTACAGAACTACAACAAGAATTGCTCGACTTTTTGGATTATTTGATGCAGAAGCAACAAAAAGCTACCAACTTGCCTAAAGAGGCTAAACCATTAGTTTTTGGTGAATTAAAAGGCAACTTTCAAATGTCTGACGACTTTGATGCGCCTTTAGAAGAATTTAACGACTATATGTGATGAAACTACTATTAGATACACACGCCCTCATTTGGTTTGTAGAAGGTGTTTCTACCTTGAGCGAAACAGCCCGTCAACAGATTGCACAACCCAACAACACAAAATTTGTGAGCATCATCAGTTTTTGGGAAATGATGATAAAAATAAATTTAGGGAAACTTACTGTAAAAATGGACTTCCCTGAATTACACAGTTATTTGCTTGAGCATCATATCCAAATATTGCCCTTGCAATTCACCCATATTTTGCGTTTGGCAGACTTGCCACACCATCACAAAGATCCATTTGATAGGATTTTGATAGCACAAGCCAAGAGTGAAAATATGACATTGGTAAGTGCTGATGGCAATATTGCTTTGTATGATATTTCGATATTGTGGTAAAAATACAAGATAAAAAACAAAACCCTCCCAAAAGTTCAGTCTTTTAGGAGGGTTTTGTTTTATAGTACGCCTTTTTATTTAGCCTTGATAGCGTTTTTGGAATGGCTGAAAAGGTAGGAAGACAGCCATTTTACAAGAATCCCTTGTCAAGCCTTTAATTACTATCTAAACAAACTGTAGTTGCGACTTTGGCGAAATATGTACAACGAATTACGCATAAAGTCAAAACTACAATCCTCATTTATTTTCTGATAGTGTACTTATTCCCATCAAAAAATAAGTATTCATAGCCCCTTTGCCTTTTATGTCTATAGAGCCACGTTTTTCAAAATCAAACTCATCTTGCAATACTTCGTAAACTGCTTCAGTGCAATGCACCCGATTGGGCGCACCATGCGACTCCATTCGGCTGGCAATATTGACTGTATCGCCCCATAAATCATAAGCTATTTTGCGCTGTCCTATAACACCTGCTACTATTTCGCCTGTGTGTACGCCTGCTCTGCACGCCAATTCCACTCCTATTTCTTGACTAAGTTCTGCAATAGCAGCTTGACATTCTAAAGCCATGCACACTACAGCTTTTGTATGCCCTTCGAGGCGTTCAGGTATCCCTCCTGCCACCATATAGGCATCGCCAATCGTTTTTATTTTTTCGAGTTTATATTTGTCTGCCAATTCATCAAAACGAGAGAAAACGCTATCCAATATCTGCACTAATCTATCAGGAGGCAAGCTATTAGAAAGGATAGTAAAGCCCACTATATCTATAAACATAATCGTAACCTCAGCGTGCTTGTCTGCTATTTTGGTTTCACCTTCTTTCATACGATTGGCTATGGTAAGTGGCAACATATTGGCAAGCAAGCTATCTATCTTTTTGCGCGAGCTATCGAGTGCTTCATTCTGAAGGGTAAGATAGGCAAGGGTGCGTTTGAGAGCTAAGGTTATTACAAAAAATATGGTCATCACTACTATAATTTCTAAGGTAGGCTTGCCTACGAGATACATGGCAAGCGCAGTGCAAAAAGCGGTATGAAGAAGGCACAAAATTTGAATAAACTCGTTCCGACTTATTAAAACAATGCCTATGACAAGGTTCATACCAAACAACCAACCGGGCGCAGACACACCCGCAAACCAATTGATACCAAAAATAATGAAAGTACTTAAAAATATAGCGATGTAATAATAAGGCTTGTTTACTTTGGCTGAATATTTGACAGTAGATATGTTGATAACGGGCATTAATATGCATAAAAAGAGTGTTTGCCAAGTATATTTGGCATAAATACCCAAGATTATCATATACAAGATGTCTGTAAAAGCGTTGATGATGGATACAAAATCTGCTACCTCGCTATCTACGCGTGTCTTGTCTGACAAAGACCTAAATTTTAATTTCATACTAAATTGCTATTTAAGATATACATTTTCAATAAAATAATTTGTTCTGCAAGTATAGCATTTTTTTGAAATTTATTTACCCAGCCTACCGTATCTATGCAATTTTTGTGGTTTTAAGACAGCGAAGCCTGCTTTGCGTGGGTTGCTTAAGGCTAATTTTGTATAGATAAGTCCCATAATGCAAATATACACATTTTTTCCTTGCCTACCAAACAAACCAATTTTTTTTGTAAAAAATTTCCCGAAAGTTCAGTATTTCAGGAGGGTTGTTGTTTTTTAGTATGCCTTTTTATTTAGCCTTGATAGCGTTTTCAGAATCGCAGGAAAGGCGATAAAATGTTATAATGAAAATGTACCTTGTGATGCAGTACGCATCATTTGATTACATGAGCCTTAAGGTTTTTTAGGTTTGAAAAAAGAGTGATAGATTTGGAGAATTGCTAAAGCCGAAAAACCTGCTGTAAGCAATATATATTTTGCCAATTCCCAATGATCAGGCGTTTCTCTTTTTGAGTATAAATAATAAGAAAGACACACTGCAAAAACAAGAATTATTAAAGCCCAAATGCTTTGCAATTTGCCTAGGAAAGTTTTGCTTTCATCATATTGCCATACTTTGTTTTGTTTATCTGCTTGTAGGTTGTAATCTTTCCATTGCGCCTGAATTTTATTTTGAAACGCACTAAACATATCTAAATCTTGTGCTGAAAGGGTAGCAAGATAGAATTTAGAAGGAATAATGATAGTGGTAAGCATTAAATCACCTTTTTTGGCAGAAACATTAAATTTATAAGTTTCACAATCGCCCCAATAAATTTTAGAAATTTTGTTTTGGGGGTATATCCAGCTTTTTTGATAAAAATGAATATTTAAATACTTTTCATACATTTGAACCTTTACCAAAACCTTGTTTGCCTTGCAAAAAAAATAATATAATATAGAAGGTAGTAATAGAAATGCAATAAATGCTGTTGCTATTATAATTTGTAGAAATAGATTTAATTCAAAAATATAACCTATAGGATCTCTATGAAAAAAGAAGAATAAGCAAGGAAATACTACACTCCATACCCGCTGAAAAATGTCATGCGTTATAGTGTAATCTTCTGAATAATATAGTTGCATTTCAAGTGCTGTTTTTTCCATTTTAACAAAATTATATATGAGTTGATATATAAAGCTTAACTATAAAACCCTTTCAAAAGTTCAGAGATGGCTACAGTGAAGAAAAATAGCCACGCTGTAAGCGTCTGTTGTGGCAGCTGTTTTCGGTAACAGACGCTTACAGCGTGGCTGTATCAGAGATAGTAGCCCCTCAATAGTCACGCTGTAAGCGTCTGTTATTGAGCTTATTTTTCGTAGTTGTATTGGAAAGAATAGTCACGCTGTAAGCGTCTGTTTACTTCTTTAGCACCACACAAAAGCATAATAACAGACGCTTACAGCGTGGCTATAACGGTAATAGTAG
>JAYTNK010000373.1:0-2228 GCA_043748375.1 Cytophagales bacterium | reverse complement strand
GTTGGTTTAAAAAAGAAGGTACAGGCACAGGATTCGCTAAGTATGGTATTCTATTTTCTACCTCAAGTGTGATACATGGATATCGAGGGAATGGGATTTGGGCTTTTACAAACGAGTCTTCTCTCGCTTTTCAAAAGGGACCACTTGATCAAGCTGGGATGGGTGGCGCACACCCAAATAATACTAATTGGCATCATTTTTCTGTTGTTTGTGAGAACACATTAGCAAATAATAGTTTAAAATTATATTTAGATGGTGTAGTAATATCGTCAAATAAAAATGTTAATTTAACCTATTCGGGTTCTAGTCCTCTGACATTTGGTAGAGGTTTTGATAGTACAATAGATTTTTCCTTTATAGGACTCTTGGACGATTTTAGAATATACAATCGCGCTTTAGTCGATGGTGAAATCCAAACGCTTTACCAAGAATAAAAAAAAATCATACTTCGCCTTGAGTAACTAAAACCTTGCCTACTTTTCAATCAGCTAATTTTTTCAAAAATCATTCATTCACTTTTCCAACCTTTCATCTATTATGAAAACAAAATCCACCATTCTCGTTCTTTTTTTCTTCTGTGTGTTTGCTCAAGTAGCTTTGGGGCAAATTGACAACCGTAACAATGTTGTTGGTAATTGGTCGGGAGATTGTCCACAATTTTATTATGTCAAGGCACAGTCAAAAACTGTAGGGTATTTGACCATCTCGAAAGGTGCGGGCGCAGATGAAATCATCCTTGATTTCAAATTTAAAACTCCTGTAGGTGAGCAACGAGCTAAAATGAAAGCCTACATGAAGGCTGACTCTTATCGTATTATTTTCAATGTTCCCGAACAAAACATGGAAGGCTCAAACATTACCATCAAAGAAGGTCAGGGCATAGTAGATACTGACGGAACGCTTGGCATTATGTTCGAAGGTGGCAATAGCAAACAAAGAGTTACCATTCGCCTCAAGGATATTTTTTCTAGAGTAAATTAAAATTCTATTCACTAAAATTCAAAAAAAACATTGTTTTATGAAAAAAATTCAATTCCTATTCTTAGGCTTGTTCCTAATGCTCCCATTTTGGAGCTTCGCCCAAAGAGGCGACAAACGCGACAATGTTGTCGATTCTTGGAGTGGTAAATGTTCTGTATTTTACTACATTTCTGCTTTTGAAGGCACCATTGCTGATGTTACCATCAGCAAATTTGGCGAATTTCATGAACTGACCATTAAAGTAACCTACAAAACGAAAGGTTCTGGAGAACGTTACAATACATTCAATGCGCAAATGCAACCTGATGGTATGGGTTTCAAAATTTCTGAACAAAGAATGGAAGGAACGAATACTGTCATTGAACATGGTGAGGGCAAACTCTCTATGGACGGAATGCAACTAACCTTGTCTTACGAGGGTACCAGCGTCACGAATCGATATGAGAAAGTGGCTATGATCGAGGTAGTTTTAAAAAGAAAATAACTAAATCCCACCCTTCTGTTTTTATGAAAAAAACGTTTTTACTTTTTCTCTTGTTTTCGTTCACATTTGAGGTGTTCGCACAAGTTGGTGTAATACAAAATTACAAAGTTGGTTATTCAGATGTTGTGAAAATAGGTAGGCAACTTTGGCTTACCTCCAACACGCAGGATTTTGCAACTTTTGCTCAAGCGAAAACAACTTGTCCTAAAGGTTGGTCGCTTCCTTCTGATGAAGATTGGCTTGAATTAGAGGCTCTAATTGGCATGGACAGAGCCGCACTCAACGAATTTGGAGGTAGAGGCAATGTAGCTGATAAATTGTTTTCAGGTGGTTCTACTAAACTGAACATTACCTTTGCAGGGGAGCGTCGTGACCCACAATTTTCTATGTCGGGTAGCAATGTAGGCGATGTAGGTATGTATGGAACCTACTGGACATCAACACCTTATATTACAAGGCACTTTGCTTCAAGCATTTATAATCCGCGCACCTACACAAAAATAACTCGAACCAATGGTGAAGACACCAAGAAAGAATATTGCGTTCGGTGCTTTAAGCTTGATGAAAATGATAAAACGCCCCTACCTGCTGAAAAGGTTGTTTTTGATAATGAACAAAACAAATACTATTATGAGGTGATAGGAAATCAAACATGGCTTACTGATAATTTGAAATCAGGCAAAGCCACTGATGGTTCGAGTCTTAACTATGTGAAAACAGGCGAGGCAAACTATGGTAATTTGTATGATTTTCAATCAGCTTG
>JAYTNK010000372.1:0-3027 GCA_043748375.1 Cytophagales bacterium | reverse complement strand
ATAGATAGTTCCAAATCAGCACACTTATAAGCCTTATATTTAGTTACTTTATTGAAATGGACATAGACGAAAATTATTATACATTAATTGCCCCACACCTTATCATACATCCTTACCGTAAACAAGCAGAGGAAATAATCCTTAAGGCTTTTTTAGCCTTTGAGGAGGACGAAAAAGCCTATTTTTTTGTATTCTTCAAGCAAATATGTAAGGAGAAAAGCAGTACTTATCAATTCCTATCTAAAGTGAAGGCAGGCGAGGCAATTCCTGCCAAACATTTGCGCTACCTGCTTTCGGCTATGCCTAAATTTTTGAATGCTGAAAAGCAAATGGATGTCCTGCGTTTGGAAGTATTGGATAGCATCCAAACCCATAAATTAGGTATTACAGCCAACCACAGTCTGGTAGTAAATGTAGAGAAAGCGTTTGTCTTATTTTCCAAGTACTTGGCAGGTATCTATTATTTGAGCAATACGCACTCGATTTGGCTGGCGGATAAAACATACGATACACAAGATAGGCTGGAAGTAATTCAGGCGGTGATGTATGTATATCTCGTAAAATTGAAAGTAAGCGTGTCGCATTTCAAAAAAGACCTGCAAATCATAGCAGACAAAACAAAATATTTATCTAAAAAAATTATTTATTTTATTGAATTATTAGGGGTAGAAGTTGAAGTTTCAGATGCTTATTATGATTTAAACAAATCATATCTGTACGGTGAAATTGAACTGCCACAGTTTGCAGACAAGTTCGCCCAACTATTACAAACCTATATCGCCACAGCACTTGCCTCCGAAAACCATCAGTTGGCTATTCGCGAGATGCAAAAAGCTGTACTTGACCACGATTTGGGTATAGCCCTCATACATTACAAAAACAGCGATACGCTCACAAGCCGTGCCGATATTGCCTTTGCGTTGCAAGGAGGTGCGGGCATAGTAAAATTAGAAATTAGGTCATGGCTGACGCGCTTGTTGGCAAGCAAGTTCAAATGGTGGAATGGCATCCCTCCGATAACAGTTATCGTGATTTTGGTGATATTCAACCCTAACCTTTTCCCTTTCCTTTTCGTGCCTTTTGCGTTAATTTTGATAACGGGTTTACTAAACGGATGGAAAGACCCAAAACTTGAAGAAAAAAAAGAAGAAGAAAAAGAAAAAGAAGAAAAAAACTTGGAAAAAGCGCATATACGTGCCTCTTTTATCACACAATACCAACAACGCATAGCGGATAGGCAAACAGAGCAACGCTACATGGGTTTAAACCAAAACATATTCGAAGATATGTATTACAACCTATGTCGCACTTTAGAAAAGCTTATAAGCAAGGTGATAGGCAGTTCTCCCATCGATATACAAAATGCCTACAGTTTTTATTTGACTAATATTCAACAACTTAAGGTCGAAGATATGGGGAAACTACCTGATTTTAAGGGAACTGAACAAGATAAAGCCACTTGCCTACAAGCTATGCAATACTTGCTTTTGCAACAATACAAAAAATCACATCACCATTTTAACAAAATCATGCAAATACTGATGAAGGAACGGTTAGAAGCTGTCTATTATAGTTGTTTGCTTGCTAAGAAATGTACTATCTACCATGATTTTTATAAGGACACCTTTGCTAAATATAGCTTGACAGGACCTCTTCTTTTTTATAAAAAACCTAGCGATTTTGAAACTTATACAAGGGAAGATTATACCATACATATTTCAGCAATACGCCCCGTACTTCGAGGTGATTATGCCTATGCTTTCGACATGTGGTTGGACAAAGAAATGGAAACTGTAACCAAAAATAATTTGGAAAACGAACTTGCAAAAATTACACAATATATAGTTTTAGCAAAAAAAAGTAAACAAACACCACGCCTCGTTATTTTACCATTCTTGCTCGAAGGGGAGGAAGGTATTTTGTATGTATAACTAAGATGGTAATAATAAGAAAAAGCCATGTGTATTTTCTTTAAAAATGCCTGTCATACTTGCAACCTTGTAATATTTTGCCTGCCTTTGCTTTACTCAAAACAGCACGGCAGTGTTTGAAAAGCAATAGATAGTTTCAAATCAGCGCACTTATAAGCCTTATATTTAGTTACTTTATTGAAATGGATGTACATGAAAATTATCGCACATTAATTACCCCACATCTTGCCATACACCCCTACCGCAAACAAGCGGAGAAAATAGCCCTTGAGGCTTTTTTAGCCTTTGACGAGGACGAAAAAGCCCGCTTTTTTGTATTCTTCAAGCAAATATGCCAAGAGAAAAGCAGTACTTATCAATTCTTATCTAAAGTCAAGGCAGGCGAGGAAATCCCTGCCAAACATTTGCGTTACTTGCTTTCGGCTATGCCTATGTTTTTGGATGCTGAAAAGCAAATGGAAGTCCTGCTTTTGGAAGTATTGGATAACATCCAAACCCATAAATTAGGCATTACAGCCAACCACAGTCTTGTAGTAAACGTAGAAAAAGCGTTTGGCTTATTTTCCAAGTACTTGGCAGGCATCTATTATTTGAGCAATATGCCCTCGATTTGGCTGGCGGATAAAGTGTATGATACACGAGATGGGCGGGAAGTAATTCGGGCACTCATGTATATACATGCCGTGAAATTGAAAGCGAGCGTGGTACATTTCATAAAAGACCTGCAAATCATAGCAGGCAAAACTAAATATTTAGCTAAAAAAATTATTTATTTTATTGAATTATTAGGCGTAGAGGTTGAAATTTTGGATACCAATTATGATTTAAACAAATTACATCTGTATAATGAAATTGAACTGCCACAGTTTGCAGGCAAGTTCGCCGAATTATTAAAAAATTATATTGCCACAGAGCTTGCCTCCGAAAACCATCGGTTGGCTATTCGCGAGATGCAAAAAGCCGTACTCGACCATGATTTGGGCATAGCTATTACCCATTACAACAACAACAATACACGCACAAGCCGTGCTGATATTGCCTTTGCGTTACAGGGAGGCGCGGGCATAGTAAAATTAGAAATTAGGTCATGGCTGAC
>JAYTNK010000371.1:0-6139 GCA_043748375.1 Cytophagales bacterium | reverse complement strand
CGGATTGATTACGATACCATAACTATTTTTTGCATCATTGACATATTTGCCAAGTTTATAGCCAATAGGCACTTCTCCTTTTAAGGAAGCGGCTTCGAGTATAGCGTAAAAATCAACCTCCTCATTTACTTTTATATAATCAGAAGCGGGGTGCAAATAAATCTCTTCACCGTCAGCACTAAGTAGATTATCAAATACCAAACGCAAGTCCTTATTCTCAGAAAGTTGTGCAAGGATAAGGCTAATAAGGTTTGCACCCACAATAAAGTCATCTATTTTGGCAACTTCGGCTAAGTATTTATTGCGGATGTCGCGCATTTCGCTAATGATAGAAAAACTGCTATTTGCTTGTGCCGCCATATTTCGGAGGTGCAATAAGGCTATCAATGTTTTTGCATCGGCTTCTTGTACATTATTGTGTTCATTTGAAAGCACAATAATGTGATCAAACGTTTCAGGTTTTCGTGCCAATAAGTCAGCTTTTTTGGTAATAATGCCTTCGTGTATCTGAATAGTTTGTTTAATAGCTTTATCTTTGAAGATGGCAATATCTTCATGAACATGACTACCTGCTTCAGAGAGTATGACTACTTCCGAGCCTTCACTGACATAATTTTCAAGTTCTTTAATTATTTTATTGCCTTTTGTATTCCAACCAATGATAAATGTACGTTCTATAGGGAGAATACCTCTTGCGGCTGTTTCGGTAGAAAGTTTTGCTTTATCTACCTTAAATGGCGTATTGCTGTAGTGTAAAGTGCTATCATCTTCTGCTATGGCGACTATCTTGTCACCATCTTGTATCAGCGTGTCGCTGGGTAAATTGAGCAATACTTCGCCTGCCTTTCGTTGAATACCTATCACTGTAGATTGTTCGTAGCCAAACATAACCTCTTTGAATGTCTTGCCTACCCAGTGTGGCTCTTCTTTGAAATAGATTTCATCGCCATCAAAGTTTAGTAACTCTGTATAAACTACACTTAGTCCTGACTGTCTACAGGTTTGGGCAGTAATACGCGAGAGGAGATCTTCGACAAAAATAAAAGAAGTTTCAGTGCCTCCCACGAGCGCGGCGGCTTCTATGTTATCTTCGTTGGCTATTTCGGCTACCAAGTGGTAAGGAGTTTGCCTGCGGTTAGGGTGATTAGTGATGGCAAGTACCGATTTGATAACGTGTGTATCAGGTTCGAGCTCGTCGTCAGGCGAGATAATAATAATCGACCTTGCGTCATTGGGATTTGCAACATCAATGTCGCTTGTTTCTAAGGGGCTACCCGTTCTACAAATGATGCGTGTAGTTTTAGTGTTGGTGATTTTGGAGCGAATATCGTCTTCCATCGTAACCTTATCGCGGTTGGCAAGGATAACAATATAGGAGCGTCTTAGACTTTCATTAGCAATGATGAGTTCGTTTATGATGTCAAAAATCTTAGGTGACCATCCTAATATAAGGGTGTGGTCTTTTTCCATTACTTTTGTTTTGCCTTTTCTAAGTTCATCTATCACACTTGCAAATCCAGAAGTAAGTACGCCAATAAGGGTACTCACTACAAAAATCCCTGCTATCGTAACGAATAACATGATAAATCGGTATGCGATACCATTATCGCCACCGAGCGTGCCTGCATCAAGCGCGTGCATAAGTCCTGCCCACATAGCCTCAAAAAAGCCTACGGGTTTATCGGCTTCTTGGCGAACTCGAAAAAGTTCAATAGCGGCAGCGGCTATGAAAATAACAAAAAGAGAAATGACTGCCAGCCAGCCAATAATGGCGATAGTGCCTGCTGAAAGTGTGTTTTCGAATCTATAGCGTAACTTAGCGCGTAAGGATGGTTTATTTGTATTCATTTTTAAAAATTACAAGTTAGAAATACTACATTTGTTAAAAAATTTATTAGACTTCTTGCGAAAGTGTTTTTTAGAAGCCTCACACCCTGCCCTCTCTCCATTTTGAGAGAGGGAAAAGGTACTTTCACAGGAAGTCTAATATCAGTATTTTATAGCAACTTGCCTACGTAGGCAAGTTGCCAATACATTCGACCAAAGCGGTGGTTAGCAACACTATACCTTGCCTGCCTTTTTTAAAAGGGTGGGTTTTATTTTTGGGTTAAGTGTATTAAGAAAGCAAACTCAAGGGCAATTTCTTTGAGGTATTGGAATCGTCCAGTCTTTCCTGAATGCCCCGCGCTCATGTCGGTTTTCATGATGAGCATATTTTGGTCAGTTTTCATGGTACGTAATTTCGCCACCCATTTGGCTGGCTCCCAATATTGCACTTGCGAATCGTGTAACCCTGTTGTAACCAATATGTGTGGATAGGCTTGTGCTTTTACTTGGTCGTAAGGCGAATAAGAAAGCATATATTCATAGCAGGCGCGTTTGTTTGGGTTGCCCCATTCGTCATATTCGCCTGTAGTAAGCGGAATAGAGTCGTCCAACATAGTTGTAACAACATCAACAAAAGGGACTGCGGCAATCACGCCTTTAAATAAGTCGGGACGCATATTGAGGACTGCGCCCATAAGCAGTCCGCCTGCACTTCCTCCTTCTGCACAAAGAAACTCTTTGGAGGTGTATTTTTGGTTTATTAAATGCTCGGCAACATCTATAAAATCAGTAAATGTGTTCTTTTTCTTAAACATTTTACCATTTTCGTACCATTCTCTACCCATTTCTTGCCCTCCGCGAATGTGGGCTATGGCGAATACGAAGCCTCTATCCAACAAACTCAGGCGTGTACTACTAAATGTGGCATCTAACGAGAGTCCGTAAGAGCCATACGCATACAGCAATAAGGGCGCAGTGCCTGTTTTTTTGAAGCCTTTTTTATAGACAATAGAGATGGGTATTTTAGTGCCGTCTTGTGCAGTTGCTGTGATATATTCGCTTTTATAGTTTTGAGGATTATAGCCTCCCAATACTTCTTGTTGTTTGAGCAAGGTTTTTTGGCGCGTGTTCATATCATAGTCATAAGTTGCGCTTGGCGTAGTGAGCGAAGTGTATCCAAAGCGCAATATGTCTGTGTCGAAAGTCGCATTTGTACCTCCGTAAAGTGTATAAGTTGGCTCATCAAATTCGAGATAGTGCGTACTTTTATCAGCCCAATTGATGATGCACATTTGGGTAAGTCCACTTTTTCGTTCCTCAACTACGAGATAATTTTTGAATATTTCGATGTCTTCGAGCAGTACGTCTGTACGATGCGGAATAACTTCTGCCCATTTCTTTTTAGCAATATGGGTAGTTGGGCAAGTCATGAGTCGGAAGTTTTTGGCATCCCAGTTGGTCAGAATATAAAAATTATCGGCATAATGATCAATGCCATATTCGTGTCCGTGACTTCGTTTGAGAAATATTTGGAACTTGCCTGCGGGATTGCCTGCGTCCATGTATTGATATTCGTCAGAAAGCGTACTGTTTGACGCAATGATGATGTATTTTTTTGATTTGGTTCTATAGACACTTACATCAAAAGTTTCATCTTTCTCTTCGTAAATAAGTTCTTCTTTGTTGCTACCAAGTGTGTATCGATAGACTTGGTACGAGCGGAGAGTTTCGGTGTCTTGCCTGCTGAAGAATATGGTTTGGTTGTCTTCAGTCCAAGCAAATCCAGTAGCGTGCTGAATTTTGTCGGTGAGCATCTCGCCTGTAACCAAATTTTTAAAAAGCAAAGTATATTGCCTTCTGCCTACTGTATCGATGAAGAAGGAGAGTGTTTTTTGGTCATCGCTTACCGCCAAGCTGGAAACAGAGCAATAGTCAAGTCCTTTAGCCAATATATTTACATCAAGCAAAATCGCTTCTTTAGCTTCGAGGCTACCTTTTTTACGGCAGTAAATGGGGTATTCTTGCCCTTCTTCGTAGCGCGTATAGAAATAATAGCCATCATATAAATAGGGTACGGACATATCCGTTTCCTTAATTCGGGCTTTCATCTCCTCATAAAGTGTGTTTTGCAAGGCTTCGGTAGGTTTAAGCATCGCATCTGTATAAGCATTTTCAGCGTTTAGATAGTCGATAACATCAGTATCTTCCCGTTTGTTGAGCCAGTGATAGTTGTCGGTACGAATATGTTTATGTTTGACAAGCTTTTTGGGTACAATTTTCGCTTTTGGAGGCGCGATTTGAGCGAGTGCTTCGTTCATAAAAAAGTAAGTAAGAAATAAAATGAGAAGAGGTTTTGATATGTTTTTTAAGAGATTCATCGATGGGTTTTTAAATTTTCTAAAAATCAAAATAAATAAAGGGTACAATTTTGGAGGTTTGAAATTGGAAAATTAGAATAACTACAAACATGATAATAAATGCTTTGGCAAGGTCAGGCATAGCCCCCAAGAACTCCGCAATTTCATTTTTTAGGTTGCGCGGTAGCCAGTGTATCAGGTAGGCAAGGAGCATTAAACCAAATACTTGCTGATAGCCTATAAGCATTTGTGGGACAGCTTGTATTTGAAAACTAAACCCTATTTGATACAACATTTTGTGAACTGTATGCACATCAATTGCACGAAAATACAACCAGCAAAAACATACAAAGTGAAAGGTGATAAATTGCCCCAAAAACTTTCTGAACCCTGTTGGCTCTACCTTGCTACGCAATATATAATCCATATAAAATTTGTGAACAGCCAATGCCACGCCATGCAATGCTCCCCAAATAATGAACTTAATATGCGCACCATGCCACAAACCACCTAAGAGCATCGTTATCATAAGATTGACGTAGGTAAATACTTTTCCATTCCGATTACCGCCTAAAGCAATATATAAATAATCGCGCAACCAACTCGACAGGGAAATATGCCATCTTCTCCAAAAATCGGTAATGCTAATAGCTACATACGGCGAATTAAAATTTAGCTTTAACCTAAAACCCAATAATAAGGCTATGCCTATAGCAATATCAGTATAACCCGAAAAATCGCAATAAATTTGTATTGCATATCCATAAGAAGCCATCAAATTTTCAAAACCTGAATAACGCAATGGATCAGCAAAAACTCTGTCCACAAAGTTCTGCGAAATATAATCAGAGATTAGAATTTTTTTAATTAACCCACCCACAATCATGTAAATTGCTAAGCCATATTCCGCTCTTGTAATCTCATAAGGTGCATGGATTTGGGCTTTGAAATCGCTTGCTCTTACAATAGGCCCTGCTACCAAGTGCGGGAAAAAAGCCATGTAAAAAGCATAGTCTAAGAAATTATCACAAGGGGTTATTTCTCGTTTATATACATCAACTACATAACTAATAGTCTGAAATGTGTAAAAAGAGATGCCTATAGGCAAGAAAATATCTAATTTTTTAAAATCTGCTTGAGCTAAATAATAAATATTATCTAATACGAAATTAGTATATTTAAAATAGGCTAACAGGGCTAAATTAGCCACAACAGAAACTACTAAAATAAATCTTCGCTTTCCCTGATTATTTGATTTATGTAGGTATAAAGCCACAAAATAATCTAAAGTAATAGAGAATAACAAAATAACCAAATATAAGCCACTTGATTTGTAATAAAAGAATAAACTGAATGCGAATATGAATAGATTGCGCAAAACAGTGCGGTTATATATGAATTGGTAGAAGATAATAATTACCCCAAAGAAAAGCCAAAACTCAGCTTTGTTAAAAAACATGGGGCTTTCAGAATTGTATAGAAATAGGCTTTTTAAGAAGTCTGACATTTATTATTTTTGATTGAGTTTAGCTAATTGTTTGCGTAGTTCTTCGAGTTCATTCTCTTTTTTCGCTACAAGTTTTTTTGCTTCTTGTTCAGCTTTTTTTGCTTCTTGTTCAGCTTTTTTCGCTTCTTGCTCGGCTTTTTTCGCTTCTTGCTCAGCTTTTTTCGCTTCCTGCTCAGCTTTTTTCGCTTCTTGCTCGGCTTTTTTCGCTTCCTGCTCGGCCAAAGCACCTTGTTCTAAACGGTCTTCTAAGTCTGTTATTTTTTGTTCTTTTTCGAAGAATTTTTGGTCTAACCCTTCTTCTAATTCGTTTTCAATTTCAGCGTTATCACGTGTATCAGGGTCTTGCGCAGCATGTTCTAATCGCTTGGTGATATAGGCTAAATCTTCGTCATCAATTTTTGAATCATCATAAGCCATTAGCCAGCGATTGTCGTGGTCATACACCCAT
>JAYTNK010000370.1:0-1636 GCA_043748375.1 Cytophagales bacterium | reverse complement strand
TGCAGATGTCAAGGGCTTTTCTGCCTTAGCTACCAAAATTTCGCCTCAAGCATTGATTGCAGAACTTGATGCTACTTTTACGAAAATGGACGAGATAAGCACACGTTTTGGCTTGGAACGCATCAAAACGATTGGAGATTGTTATATGGCTTGTGGTGGTTTGCCCAATGCCAATAAAACACACGCTTTTGACGTGGTTTTGGCTGCTTTGAATATTCAGCATTGGATGCAGGAAGAACGCCAGAAAAACCCTGACTTTTGGCAGGTAAGGTTAGGACTTCATACAGGCGATGCTGTAGCGGGTGTCATAGGCAAGACTAAATTTGCGTATGATATTTGGGGCAGTACCGTCAATCTTGCCTCCCGTATGGAGAGTGGGGGCGAGGTAGGCAAGGTAAATGTAACGCAACAGACCTTTGAAATGGTGCAGGATTATTTTGAAGGAGCATATAGAGAAGAAATAGAAGCCAAAAATATAGGCAAGGTGCGCGCCTACGTCATAGATCGTTTGAAATCCGAATACAGTCAGGATACACTCGGTTTTGAACCGAATGAAAAGTTTTGGGAAGTGTATAGAAGTTTGTAGATTTGCGTAAAAAATAAAAATATATGAAATCTTTTGAAAAGTGGAAAACGGAAGAAGTAGAGCGTACTTTTGGTGTTAAATACCTTCGTAATATGTAAAGGCACATATAGAGCGAAATGTGTAAAAAGTCTCAAGTTTTTTATCAAATATTTTTTTCATGTTTGCCCCAATAAAATACAGTATGCTATTTTTTCGGTTGGCAACCCGAAAAAAAACGTAAATCCCAAATCCCTTCATTTTTTCTTCAAAAAATTGCTTAAAGCTAAGGTATAATGTTGGACTTCCTGCAAGAGTTTGGCGACATCTTTGTCATCACTTACAGGAAAAAGTTTTTTGATTTCAAGCGTAACATCTTCCAATAGGCTTTTCGCTTTTTTGGCATCACCACTTGCAAACGCTTCCGTCATAGTTTTCAAAGCCCAATTCATGATGGCGATAGCATATACTTTTTTGTCTTCGCGCTCCTGCACATATTCCACCAAGCCCGTAACAGGCGACCACGAAAGGCGCGCTTCTACCGTTTTCTTAACTTGTTGCCCTGTGCGTAGATCTTTGTACGTGATGGTCATTACAATAGGTTCATTTTCAATTGTTTGTGTAGGATTTACCAACGTGAATTTTACCAAACCAATTTGGTCATTTACGCCATTATAGACATTGGGAAGTTTGATAACGACTTTTCCGTTCGCTTTTTCTTGCAACGCAAAGCCATACAACTGTGCAAAAAGCAGCTGTTTGTTGTAGGCAAGTTCCATTTTCACGTTTTCCGCAATAGGCGAGGTAAACTGTTGCAAATGGTTCAAAAAGATAGTAGGGATGTCCTCCGCTTTTTGGGTAAGCGCAAGGAAGCCGCCACTTTGTTTAGAGAGTTTTTCTAAAAGCTCGCCATTGTACACGCCTACCCCCACCGCCAAAAGGTCAAGCCCTTTGTCGTTATAGGCTTTAGATTTGGCTATAGTTTCTATAGGGTTATCATTTCCAAAGCCATCAGAGAGCAACACAACACGATTGACCTTGTCTTTTTGGAAGTTCTTTTCTAATTCTTTGTAG
>JAYTNK010000369.1:0-6969 GCA_043748375.1 Cytophagales bacterium | reverse complement strand
AGTTGTAGAGCATTTAGAAGGCTTTGAAAGAAAAAGTCAAAACCGTAAATTGATGCACGAACATGAGGAAATGGCTGAATTTGCCACACCTTTTGGTATTGCAATGGCTATTTTGGCTCTCTTTGCGCTTATACTCGATGCGCGAAAATCAAAATATGCGCAAATACTTGCAGGAATTGCAGGCGTTTTGGCTATAGTAGTCATGGTGCTATTGGCGCGTGTAGCCAATTCAGGAGGCGAGATTCGCCACCCAGAAATTCGCAAGGATTTCAAACAACCAACTACAGAACATAAACACTAAAGATTGCGTCATTATATTCCTATTCTATAAAAACCAACGCCCGCTATGAAGCTTTTATTTATTTATGGTTGTATGCTCTATGCTTTGTGCCAATGCCAGCCACAGCAAGCCATTCCTAACGATAAACTCCTCTCCCCTACCGAATTGTGCAAAGTATTGATTGAAATACACACACTCGAGGCGCGGATATTGGAGCGAAATTATAATTTGGTTGATTCCTCGCAAATAGCCTATCAACGAGCTGAAAAAGAGGTGTTTAAGAAACTCAAAATCGACTACACACAGTATAAAAACAGCTACGCACACTATCTCCGTGAAAAACCTATTGTATTGGAAAAAGTTTATGCTATAGTAATAGATAGCCTCCAAAACAGAGCGCAAAAGGCGAAAAAAGTTATCGAAAAGGGAGGTAAAAAAGATAGTCTACAAAAAGTTAATATCTTGCCTGCCGCACCTAAAACATTTTTGGACAAACAAAAAAACATGAGGCGTAACTTAAAAAAAATGCCTGAAAAACAATAAAAAGACAAAAAAACTCATATCTTTGCATCGTTATTTTTAATTAGTCTAAATAAACGTAGTAAAAATATGAGACGACAAATTTTAGTTGGTTTAGGTGTTATTTTTTTGAGCTTGCCTGCCCTTGCTTTTGCGCAAACCATCACAGGTATTATGCAAGACGCGTACAATAAGCCTATAGAGGACGCACAGATAACGCTGAAAAACCTAAAACGCAGTACGCGAACAGATTCAACAGGCAGATATAGCTTCACCAACTTGGCACAAGGTAAATACACGTTAATAGCCTCTTCCTTAGGCAAAAAAAAGGAGGAAAAAGAGGTTGTTATCACTGATAAAACAGTAGAAGTTAATTTTTTACTCATTGATTCGAATAAAAAATTAGAAGTAGTAATCTTGGAAGGCGAAAAAGAAGGCGAAACACATTTGCGAAGCATAGAAAATTTTGGTATTTATGAGGGTAAAAAAACTGAAATTATCAACTTAAAAGATATTTCAGCCAATCTTAGCACAAACAATCCTCGCCAAGTCTATAGCAAAATTACGGGGCTTAACATTTGGGAAAGCGATGGTGCGGGTTTGCAACTTGGTATCGGAGGACGAGGATTAAGCCCCAACCGTACTTCGAGTTTTAACACGCGCCAAAATGGATATGACATCTCAGCAGACGCACTTGGCTACCCTGAAAGCTATTACACCCCTCCTACTGAAGCACTTGAACGCATTGAGATTGTGCGCGGTGCAGCTTCTCTACAATATGGCACACAGTTTGGCGGAATGTTAAACTTTAAGTTTAAACGAGGTGAAAAAGATAAAAAAATAGAACTTACTTCTCGTCAATCGGTAGGCTCTTGGGGTTATTTTGGCTCTTTTAACAGCTTAGGAGGCACAGTAGGCAAGCTCAATTATTACGTTTACCACCAATACAAAACAGGCGCAGGCTATCGTCCGAACAGCAGTTTTAATCACCAAAATGCTTATATTTCCCTACAATATGCTTTTTCTCAAAAGCTATTGGTTACGTTTGACCTTACTAAAATGCACTACCTTGCACAACAAGCAGGCGGTTTGACAGACAAAAACTTCCAAGATAATCCGAAACAATCAGTAAGAAATCGGAATTGGTTTCAAGTAAACTGGAATTTAGCTTGCCTACAGCTTACCTACCAAATAGCTAAAAATAGCAAAATAAATATGCGAACCTTTGGACTATTAGCCAAACGGCAATCCGTAGGTAATTTGGAGCGTATCAATGTAGCCGATTTTGGGGACAATCGAACTTTAATTGATGGGGATTTTAAAAATGTAGGGACGGAAATACGCTTTCTTCAAAATTACAGCCTCAAAGGGCAAAATATGGCGTTTTTGGCTGGTGTTCGGCTTTATAGAGGCGTTACAACGGCTCAACAAGGTGAAGCAGATAATAGCTCACGACCAAATTTCCTATTTATAAATCCTGATAATATAAAAAATTCAGCTTATACTTTTCCCAATGAAAACTATGCTTTTTTTGCTGAAAATATCTTTAATATTACCCATAAAATAAGTATAACTCCAGGTATTCGCTTAGAAAATATCCAAACATTTGCCGAAGGGTATTATAAATTGAGCGTTTTTGATGGGGCTGGCAATCTCATTGTGGAAAATAAAGTAAGGGAAGCACTTAACCGCAAACGCAGTTTCGCGTTAGTTGGCTTGGGCATAAGTTACAAAGCAAAAGACTACTTAGAATTATACGGTAATTTTTCGCAAAACTACCGTGCTATCAATTTTACAGATTTGAGGATTGTAAATCCTAATCTTATAGTAGATATAAATATACAAGATGAGAAAGGATACACAGCCGATTTAGGTGTGCGAGGTGCATGGGCAGGCAAGTTGCGTTACGAACTAACCGCTTTTTACATTGCCTACAAAGATCGTATTGGGCGAAACTTAGGAGCTGTGCAACCTTACAGAGGCAATATTGCTGATGCAAGAAATATAGGTGTTGAGTTTTTTACAGAATGGCAAATTATATCGAATACGCAGTTGAAAAACGATACGCAAACGCGTAGTATGAACTTATCCGCTTTTGTAAATTTTGCTTGGATTGATTCGCGCAATATTAATACACCAGATGCAACCATACGCAATAAAAGAGTAGAAATGGTTCCGCCTATTATGTTGCGCATAGGCACAACTTGGAAGTATCAAAACCTTGCCTGCACCCTGCAATGGGGATATACAGGAGAGCATTTTTCAGATGCTACTAATGCAATACGCACAGCCACAGCTGTAGAAGGTGTGATTCCTGCTTATCAAGTGGCTGATTTTTCGGTACGTTACGCTTGGAAAATGCTTACTTTTGAAGGAAGTATTAACAATATGCTGAACGCCCAATATTTTACGAGGAGAGCAGAAAGCTATCCAGGCCCTGGTATTATTCCTGCTGATGGACGCGGATTTTATGGAACAATACAAGCTAAATTTTAATAAATAATTTTCATAAAAAATGTATTCGACAGTCAAATATTTGACTGTCGAATGCTAATAGTTATTTTTTCTTCTTCTTTGTGCCATTTGCCTTGTCCAATTTCTTTTGAAGGTCTTTCATGCTCGACTTAAATTTTACAACGAGATTGCTACCTGAAGCAGGTACTTCTAGGGCTTCGCTACCGTAATTGACCACAAGCGTAGCCGCATCATCGGCTGTAATACTGAATTTGCCACTCTTGTCTGTAACAGTGCCGTTGGTAGTGCCTTTTACCACTACAGACGCGCCCACTACAGGCACATCTTTTTTATCTACTACCTTGCCTGTTATAGCACGTTGTGCAAATGTGTATTGGCAACTGACGCTTAGGCAGGCAAGAATGAAAAAGGCAGAAAAAATAATTTTTCTCATGTTTGTTAAATTTGAAAATGATTTAGTAAATTTTACATACAACGTTTATTAGCTTTTTTTCTTGTTTGTTTTTTGCTTTTTTCATAAAATATACGTATTTTTGCTAAAAAACTACGCCTAATGGAACAAAACGAGAACTTGCCTGCCCACATACCTAACGAGAATGAAAACCAAGAAAACAGCTTGCCTACCCCATACATCTATAATGAAAACCTGATATTGGAAGAGGTAGCTCGTATCAGCGGAAATCTCATGGTGGGATTTGAGGTAAGAGATAAAAATGGTGTGATAGCAGAAAAAATAGATGCAGAGCCTTTTTATGGACACTTTTTTACAGGACTTATTAAGCGTGTTTCTCCTGAAACCGAAACACTCGCTGTAGGTTATAATCGAGGGTTGGTAAACTTGTACATTGGCCCTAAATTTTGGAATGAACAGTTAAACAACAACTTGTATAAACTTGGTGGTATTAAACACGAAATTTTACATATTGTATTTAAGCATATTCTTCGATATAAAGGATTCAGTCATAAAACTATTTTTAATATTGCGGCAGACCTTGTAGTCAATCAATACATCAAACCCAACCAGCTTATCGATGGAGCGGTTATGATGGATAAGTTTCCTGAATTAAATTTGCAGGAGCATCAACACGTGAATTATTATTATAATATACTCCTTGAATTGCATAACAAATGTACTAGTCCTGATTGTTCAGAAGAAGATAAAAACAGTAAGTCGTGGCAAAGTCTCAAGAGTTTCCTTGATGAAGATGACATGAACCAACGCCGCCACGTGATGTGGAAAAAAATAGATGACCTTACAAGTGCGGAGAAAGACATCTTAGAGTCAAGTATAAATCAAGGACTTGGTAATAGCCTGCAACGCCTCAAACCCCAGCATTATGGGAACTTGCCTGCTGGACTGAAACAGTATTTGGAAGAGTTTCAACTTTCGCAAATTCCTGTGGTAAATTGGCGTAGAATGTTGCGCATGTTTGCTAATAGTAGCAGTAAAACGCACATTAAGAATACCTTGCGCCGCCCATCAAAACGCTATGGCACAAACCCAGGTATTAAAGTTAAAAAGAAACAAAAAATATTGATAGCCATCGACACTTCAGGCAGTATCGGCATGGACGAGGTGCGCGAATTCTTTAATGAGATTTACCATATTTGGAAACAAGGTGTAGAGGTTATGGTTGTAGAATGTGATACTGTTATCGGCAATACATACGCTTACGTAGGCAAAACGCCACAATCTACCACAGGCGGTGGCGGTACAGCCTTTGAAGCTCCTATTCATTGGGCAAATCAAACCTATCACCCTGACGCGCTGATATATTTTACAGATGGATATGGCGGAAACCCAGTAGTAAAAAGCAGATGTCCTATCCTTTGGCTGTTAAGCAAAAACGGTGCTACAGTAGAAGCATTAAGCGAGTTTCAAGGCAGGAAGGTATGCATGACCTCATAATCATGCAGCTTTTTGCAAAAATACCGTTTTAATAGCGTACCTTTGCGGTAAAATTGAATGGCGCATTTACCCAAACTTATTTTGCGCTAAACACACAAAAAAATACTTGTAAAATATTGACAACCAATATTTTATAAGAAAGCCTACTTATAATCTTTTTAATAATTTTTTATAATTACTACTATGGGTATTTTTGACTTCTTCAGCAATAAAAAAAACAAAGAGACGTTAGACAAAGGTTTAGAAAAAACTAAAACTAACTTCTTTTCGCGTCTTACCAAAGTAATTGCGGGCAAAACCTCTGTAGATGAGGAAGTACTTGATGAATTAGAGGCAATTCTTGTTTCGGCTGATGTAGGATTTGATACTACCGTCAAAATAATATCGCGTATAGAAGCCCGCGTAAAACGAGATAAATACTTAGGTACAAGCGAGTTAGATAAAATATTACGTGATGAAATAGCTGGACTCCTTACTGAAAATAACAATACAGACGCTACACAATTCAGTATTCCCGAACTTACCGAGCCGTATGTTATTATGGTTGTAGGTGTAAACGGGGTAGGCAAGACCACCACCATAGGTAAACTCGCCTACCAATTCCATCAAGCAGGCAAGAAAGTAGTTTTAGGAGCAGGCGATACGTTTCGCGCTGCTGCTGTAGACCAACTGAAAATATGGGGAGCGCGAGTAGGCATACCCGTTATAGACCATGGTATGAATACTGACCCTGCTTCAGTGGCTTTTGATGCTGTAAAACAAGGTATAGAGCTTAAGGCAGATGTAGTTATAGTGGATACTGCAGGACGGTTACAGACTAAAAAGCCTCTTATGGACGAGTTGAGCAAAATTAAACGCGTAATGCAAAAAGTGTCGCTCACCGCGCCACATGAGGTATTGCTAGTGCTTGATGGTAGCACAGGGCAGAACGCCTTTCAGCAAGCTAAAGCATTTACGGAAGCGACAGATGTTACCGCATTGGCTATCACAAAGCTTGACGGTACCGCCAAAGGGGGCGTAGTAATTGGTATTTCTGACCAATTCAAAATTCCTGTAAAATATATAGGAGTAGGCGAGGGTATTGGCGACTTGCAAATTTTTAACCGTAAAGAGTTTGTAGATTCTTTGTTCAAAAAAATAGAAGAGTAGCATCCCTCCTATTCCATCTCGCTTATAACGCAACGCCTATCATAGTAATGTCATCGCGTTGGTCGGTGTCTTTCATGTGTGTGTAAAGCAAATCAAGAATAGCCACTTTCTGACTTTCTAAAGAGTCATGCGCCAATACTACTTCAAAAAAAGCTTGTTTATTTATTTTCTTTCTGCGTACATTATTTTGGTCAAAAAAACCGTCGGAACACATATACAGAAAGCTGTGAGCAGGCAAGGTAATGGTTTTCGTTTCAAAAACAGGTTCGCGATTATACACACCACCTATAGATTTTCGGTCTGGAAGTAACAACTGTACTTGTGTGCGGTCTTTTGCATCTACATAATAGAGCGTATGTTTTGCCCCTGCGAAATAGATTGTTTTATTTTCGGTGGCTTGTTCTGTATCCCAAACCATAATGCCAATATCCATACCATTATCATCTTTGGTATCGTCTTGTTTCAAAGCTTTTTGCGTCAATGCATGCAAGGCTTCTAATATTTTAGCAGGCTCTGTGATATCTTGTTGCAAAATTATTTTGTCCAACAAAGAGATGCCAATTAAGCTCATAAAAGCACCAGGTACTCCATGTCCTGTGCAATCCGCCACTATGAGGATGTTTTTGTCATGGGCTTG
>JAYTNK010000368.1:0-3250 GCA_043748375.1 Cytophagales bacterium | reverse complement strand
ATTGTAAAAATCGCTTCCGAATTCAGCACGCAAAACCAGGTCTTTAGTAATTTTGTAGTTTGCGTACGCATTAGCTAACACTCTGTAGCCTTTGGTAACAAAACTATTTTGCATTTGTGCTACTGGATTAGCACCTGTATTTTGTCCTTGCGCATCTGTATTACCAAAATATGTATCATCTGCGTTTTTGATAGGGAAAAATGGCAAAGCGGAGCTATTTACAGTCCCCCAAACATTGGGTACTTGGTTGTTGGTAGTACCTGTTACAGATATTTGCGTACCTATATCTAATTTATCGCTTGCCGAATTATCTAAGTTTAGGCGACCGCTGATGCGTTTGTAGTTATTTCCTTTGAAAAAACTATCTTCATCACGATAAGAAACGCCTGTGTAGAAACGTGTTTTCTCGTTACCACCTCTTGCATTTATGTTTGCCTCTTGTACATACCCTTGACGCAATACTTGGTCAAACCAATTTGTACTGTATTTATTCTCTACAATTGATCCTACTGTGAGTCCACGTCCCAAGCCAAAATTAGCAGGCATAGGAAGTCCGCCATTTGCATTGCGATAGCCTTCTTCTATAAGTGTAAGTTGTTCAGCCGCATTGATAAAAGGGAGTTTGCGTGTTACTTGGTTTATTCCATAATAATACCCTGCATCGAAGGCTGTTTTGCCTGCTTTGCCACGTTTGGTTGTGATAAGCACGACACCATTGGCAGCACGAGAGCCATAAATAGCGGCAGCACCAGCATCTTTCAAAATCTCTATTGACTCTATGTCATTGGGGTTCAAATCTGCTAAAGCATTGCTGTTTGTACTGTTTGCAGAACCATCACGCTTACTAAAATCACCTGTGGTAACAGGTACGCCATCTACAATATATAAAGGCTCACTATTACCCGAAACCGAAGCTTGTCCACGAATACGCATACGTACTGCAGACCCTGGCACGCCACTAGACTGTACGATTTGTACACCAGCCGCCCTACCTTGAAGTGCGGCATCAAAGCTTGGTGAAGGCACATTTTTAATATCACTGCCTTTAACTTGAGCGATGGATCCTATCACATCCCTCTTATTTTGTGTGCCATAGCCTATAACGACTACCTCATCTAAAGTGCCGTCTTCTTGCAAAATAATGTCTAAGGTGGTTTCAGCCCCTATGGTTACTTCTTGATTCTTGTACCCTGTAAAGGTCGCGACCAATATCTCGCCTGTAGAGGCGGCTAATTGGAACTTGCCGTCTGCATCAGTAGCGGTACCACGTGTAGTGCCTTTTACAAGTACGCCTACTCCAGGTATAGATTCGCCTTTGGCATCTTTGATAGTGCCACTAATAGTTTGTTGGGCTTGGGAGGCAAGTGGTAACGCTAAGGATACCGCGAGCATCATCCCCCATAGCCAGCCACGCCAGCCTGCTTGCGCAGCTTTTGGAGCAGATGTGTTAGTCAGATAATGTTTCTTCATGAGTGTTAAGAGTTATTAAGATGTAGCCTACTTCCCAACAAATAGACTTGTTTTTTTTTCCTCTTTGGGTGAGGGTGAAATATAGTAGGTGAGTTATCGAACACACAATATTAGCCTATTTTTTCCATAAATAATGCTATTTTTTTTCTCAAAATAAAAAAAATCTTTGAAAACGTGTGCGGAAACGATACCAAAATAAAAATATGCAAACATTACTGAAGTTGCACATTTACTTTTTGAGTAGCCAATTAGCTGTTTTATCCTTTTTGAGTAGCATCTGCTACTCAAAAAGAAAGCTCGCATGAAGCTAACTCCCCTGAAAAATTTAATAGATGGTGATTTATTGGATAAGTAGTGATTTGCCATAACTATCTTGAAGTTGCCTAATACACAATATTAGTCTATTTTTTCTAAAAATAATGCTATTTTTTTTTAATTAGCAAAGAAAAAAATTGTAAACGTATGCGCAAACGATACTTTTTTGGTATATATCAAAGATTTTCTGTTACTTTTGCTTTATAGGCGTTAAACTAATTCATTTGGATTTTGTTTGATAAATAAAAAGGCGAAAAATTAAAAAGATTACCCTACCCATTAAAACAACTATATTTCCAAGGTAGGCAAGCTAAAAACACACCTCTTCACCATAATCACATGAAAACAGGACAAGTTACCATCAAGGACATAGCCCGCGAGCTAAAAATTTCGCCCTCTACAGTGTCAAGGGCATTGAAAAACCACCCTGACATAAGCCAAGAAACCAAAAAAGCTGTGATGGAACTGGCAAATGAAATGGACTATCAACCCAATATCATTGCCTTGAGCCTGCGCAAGCGCAAAACAAACACGATTGGTTTGATTATTCCAAAAATTGTGCATCACTTCTTTTCTACTATCATTAGTGGCATCGAAGATATAGCGTATGCTGAAGGCTATAATGTTATCATTACCCAATCAGACGAATCCTATCAGCGCGAAGTTGATTGTGTCTTTACGCTGGTATCAAGCCGTGTCGACGGTTTGTTCATGTCGCTTTCTAGCGAAACTACCGACTATGAGCATCTAAAAGTACTCAATAAACGTAATATTCCCGTCATTTTTCTTGACCGCTCTTGTGATGATATTCGCGCAAGCAAAGTATTGATAGACGACCATGATGGGGCAATGCTCGCCACTGAACACCTTATACAACAAGGTTGTAAAACCATTATTCACCTTGCCGCACCCGAAACTATGCAAATAGCCAAAGAACGCAGGCAAGGCTTTGTGGACGCGCTCAAGAAACACAACTTGCCTACCAGCGAACAAGCTATATATTATAGCGACAATCTTGAAGCGGGCTATAAGGTGGTAAAAGAATTATTGGCAAAAGACTTTCAATTTGATGGCGTATTTGCTGTAAATGATGAAACCGCCATAGGAGCTATGCGCGCCCTGAAAGAAGCAGGCAAGCGGATTCCACAAGACGTTGCCGTTGTAGGATTTGGTGATAATCCTATCTGTGAAATTGTGGAGCCTGGACTCACTAGTATTCGCCAACCAGGTTTTGAAATGGGACAAATAGCCGCACAAATTTTTATTAAACAAGCTGTATTGGTCGATAAAAAAGAAGAATATGAAACAGAAATAAAAATCCTAAAAACTACCCTCATAACACGTAGCTCTTCCTCACGCTAAGAACTTTAGGACTTACGCAAAAATGTTGCTTGTAAAAAAATGTTTATCTTTGGTCAAAAAAAGGGGGTATTATGAGTTATCGTGAAATTCGTAATTTTTACTG
>JAYTNK010000367.1:0-3471 GCA_043748375.1 Cytophagales bacterium | reverse complement strand
GCGTGTGCATCAAATTCATCTCTCATAGCTTTTGAAAGGCTGTCATGTGGAATTATACTATCAAAGATAAACCTTTTTTTGGTTTCCACAAAATTTTATTTTTTGTGTCTTGCCTGCCTACCTTTTTAATCAAGGGTAGGCAAGGTACAAAATTTTATTTTTTGTGCCTTGCCTACCCACCTTTTTAATCAAGGGTAGGCAAGATTTTCACAAATAATAGAGGAAGAAAACGGTTCTTCGAAAGTTATGGCGGAAACCCGTCTAAGAATGAGCCACGCTGTAAGCGTCTGTTATATACTTTAGCACCCCACAAAAGCCTGAAAAACAGATTCTTACAGCATGATTGCTCATATATTTTGGTAGCTTCCGCTATAACTTTCTAAGAACCATATTTGTTTAATAGGGTAGCAACGACTTTCGGTTTATTGTTACAAAGTTAAATAATTTGCCTTATAATACAAAAGCTTTGTAATATTTCATATAAATTATTTTCCGCTGTATTATTTTTAGTGATAAAGAGAGCGTTTAGGTTTTGTAACTTCGGCAGTGGTCGAAGACCCTGCCGATAGTTACCTATCACTTAAAATAATACAGAAAAAATTATTTTATTTGCAAATGTGTATCCAAACCAAAAACAAACACACCTTGCCTGCGGAATGTAGGCAAGGTGCGTTTATTTTATAAATTTTGGTTAAAAAACAAGCTGTCAATGCTCGTTATTTGGGCATATTGTCAAATACGTCCATTACTTCTTTTACTTTACCGCGTGAGATTTCGAGAAGTGTTTTCTCATCATCATTTAGTTGAAGCTCGATAACTTTTTCGATACCATTTTTACCCAAAATAACAGGCACACCCAAATAGCAATCTTTGATACCATATTCACCTTGCAAGCCCATACACACAGGGAAGATGCGGCGTTGGTCTTTGGCTATTGCCTCTACCATTTGCGCAGCAGCCGAGCCTGGTGCATACCAAGCCGATGTACCCATAAGTTTTACAAGCTCTCCTCCCCCATTGATAGTACGGGTTACAATAGCGTCCAATTTGTCTTTAGCTACCAATTCGGTAACAGGAATACCTGCAACCGTTGTATAACGAGGAAGTGGCACCATCGTATCGCCATGTCCACCAAGCAACATGGCTTGAATATCTTTAGGAGATACGTTCAATTCTGCCGCCAAAAATGCGCGATAACGAGCTGTATCCAAAATACCTGCCATACCCATTACGCGTGTTCGCGGAGCTTTAGAGGCAATAGCTGCTACATACGTCATTACATCAAGTGGATTAGAAACCACAATAATAATGGCATTGGGCGAATGTTGAATTACTTGCTCTGTAACAGATTTTACAATACCTGCATTGATGCTGATAAGGTCGTCACGTGTCATGCCAGGTTTGCGCGGCAGCCCCGATGTAATCACTACAATATCAGAACCAGCCGTGCGTGCATAGTCGTTTGTTACCCCAATAGTACGCGAGTCGTACATATCTATAGGAGCTTTTTGCCAAATGTCTAAGGCTTTGCCTTCGGCTACGCCTTCTTTGATGTCTAACAAGACAATTTCATTAGCAATTTCGCGATATGCCAACACGTCAGCACACGTTGCGCCTACATTGCCTGCGCCTACTACAGTTACTTTCATACGTTTAAAAAGAGGTTAGAGTTAAGATTTGAATGTTCAAAAATACATAGTATTTTGATAATTATGCGCCTTTGAAAAATTTAGGCGTTAAGATTTTTGATTTTCAATTACAAAGTACTGATAATGAATATTTTGTATCTGTAAATTTGATTCGTGATAGGTGGGCAGGCAAGCTACTCAATTTTGCGAAATTTGTAGTTGTAGCATTTATTATTGGCACAACTGTTTAACTCAAACCAAGTAGTTCCAGAAGAAAACGTTACACTTGTCCACGAAAAATCGTGGTTTTGCAACATTTGAGAGAAGTGTGTGGTAAGTTCATTTGTAGAAGTAAAGTCCTCATTAAGATATACAGGGAAAGTACGCAAATCCCAAGTACCTTGCAAAAGCACTTGCTTGGTGACGGCATCTTTCACGTAGACAACAGCGTTCGCTGTAAATTCAAGGATTTTGTCTGCAAAAACATCTGTAACATCATCGTTGCAAAGGTCGGTTCTTTGTCCTTGACGTACTTGTGCAAATTGCCACTCGCCCATTAGACCTTGAGTTTCTGGACTTACTTTATCTGCACTACAGGCAAATAAAGTAGCACATAAGCAAATTAAAATTAAATAATTTTTCATAATTAAATTAAATTAGTTGATAAATCATTTAGAGTTTCTTTTTCTTCCTTTATAGCTAACTGTCCGCATGCGGCATCAATATCTTTGCCTCTGCTACGGCGTATATTTACTACGAGGTTTTTGCTTTCCAAAAAATCAGCAAAAGCAGTAAGTTTATCCGCTTCTGCATTTTTAAAATGGGCGTTGCTGATAGGATTGTATTCTATGATATTGATTTTGACAGGTACTTTTTTAGCAAATTTGGCCAATTCTTTTGCGTCTTCTAAAGTGTCATTAAAATTATCAAAGACAATGTATTCAAAGGTAAGCGTAGTGCCTGTTTTTTCATAGAAATATTGGAGCGATTCGCCCAAAGTAGCGAGATTATTACTTTCATTGATAGGCATAATTTGGTTACGCTTTTCATCATTGGCGGCGTGTAATGACAATGCGAGGTTAAATTTTACGGCATCATCCCCCAACTTTTTAATCATTTTGGCTACACCAGCTGTAGACACCGTAATGCGTTTAGGCGACATTCCCAAGCCTTCAGGCGAAGTTATGTGTTCGATGCTTTGTAATACATTGGCATAATTCAACAACGGCTCACCCATTCCCATATAGACGATATTGCTCAACGACATATCATAATCAGCCTCTGCCAAGCGATTAATAGCCACAACTTGGTCATAAATCTCGCCTGCGTCCAAGTTACGCTTTCTATCCATGTAGCCTGTAGCGCAAAACTTGCAGGTAAGCGAACAACCTACTTGCGAAGACACGCAAGCAGTCATACGTGTTTCGGTAGGAATTAGCACGCCTTCCACCAAGTTTTGGTCAAACAATCTAAAGCCAAACTTAACCGTTCGGTCTTTACTGTGTTGTTGCTGGGCGATAGAGATGGGCTTTATTTCAAAACTTGCTTCTAATTTTTGGCGCAAGACTTTTGAGAGGTCAGTCATATCGCTGATGCTATGCGCACTGCGTTGCCACAACCACGCGTAGATTTGCTTGGCACGAAAAGGCTTCTCGCCTATTTCTTGCAAAAAATGTTGTATATCGGGTAAAGAAAGTTTGCGAATGTCTTGCATTTTTATTTTTTTTATACTAGAATCTAAACAGCCACAACCTATCTGCTGAAATGCCTAAAAAGATAACCGCTAAGGCTATAGAAATGGCAACCGCCATGCGTTGATGCTTGCCTACGTCTGTAGGTTGTT
>JAYTNK010000366.1:0-5479 GCA_043748375.1 Cytophagales bacterium | reverse complement strand
TTAGACAACCCCGAATGGGGTTGAACTATGAATAGCCCCACGTGAAACGTGGGGTAAGCGAAAAGTCATATCCCAAAACCAATTTCGTATGTGTATATTTTGAGTTTTTTTATTTCACTTCTATCAATTCAACGTCAAAACGGAGCGGAGCATCAGGCGGAATTGCTCCACCGCCTGCTCCGCTACTTCCGTAGGCAAGTTCGGCAGGAATAATAAAAGTTGCCCTTGTTCCAACGTTCATCAACATGAGCCCTTCGTCCCAACCTTTGATAACTTGTCCAACACCTACCACAAAATCTAAGGGTTGGTTGCGGGTATAAGAACTATCAAATTCCTTGCCTGTAAGCAATGTACCACGATAGTGAACTTTTACATTTTGTCCTTTATTAGGTTTAGCCCCTTTGCCTTGCGTTGTGATGATATAATGCAAACCAGAAGGTGTAACCATTGTTTTGAGGTTATTGACTTTGACATATTCTGCTATATTCATCGCTTTTTCTACGTTTTGCAAGGGTACATCTATCAACTCTACCTCGAATTTTAGTACGGCATTGGCAGAGATATCTGCTCCTGCTCCATGGCTTCCGTAGGCAAGGTCAGAAGGAATAAGCAACGTAGCTTTTGAGCCACCATTCAGCAACGCTATGCCTTCATCCCAGCCTTTGATGACTTGTCCTTTACCCAAAGGGAAACTAAAAGGTTGGTTTCTGCCATACGAACTATCAAACTCCTTGCCTGAAAGCAACGTACCGCGATAATGAACCGTTACATCTCTGCCTTGAACAGGCTTTGCACCTGTGCCTTGTTTTGTAATAATATAGTGCAAGCCTGAAGGCGTAACTATTGTTTTAAGGTTATTGGCATTCGCATAATCCGTTATAATTTTTTGGTCTGCATCGCGTTGGGCTTTGCCATCTTGTCCTTTTTCACGCTCGTATTCAGCAGGTTTTTTGGCTTTTACAATGCGAATAATATGCTTCAGGTCTGTTCCTGCAGGTAAAAAGGCAGGCAAGGGACGACCAGAATACTTAGCAAGCGTATCCGTTTTAATAAAGCAGATAGCACTATCGCCTACCGCCAAATAAGGCACAACATCTCGAACATCAATTGCGCTTGTAGCAGGTGCGATAGGTGAGTCTTTTACTTCTTGCGAGCCAAGCAATGAATCTTTAAAATTGTATGTATAAAGCCGAGCCGTTACATAATCGTTCAGTTCTACATACTGCACATTGCCTGCCTTCCGCTCAAGAATTTGGTAGCGAATACCTTTAGGCGTTTGTTTCATTTGTGCTTGTGCCAACATAGGCAGGCAAGAAGCAAATAAGCATAAAATTTGAGTTACTTTCATGGATAATGGAAAATATAAAACTTGTAAAATTCCGCAAAGATAACGCTAATTTATGGGTGTGCATTGTAGATAATCAGAAAATTCTGTAACCCACTACAATTAGCTGCCTTATTTCGTATAAAAACCATATTTACATACGAAACTGCAGGCATAAACGTTGTAGATACTAAGATTTTAAACATCATGAAAACAAATACTTTTTTTATAAGTGGTATCATTATCCTTCTATCGCTTAGTCGTTGCTCTTTTGCACCATCCAATATACAAGTTGTACTCACACGCGATTGTGGGAAAAACTGGGAAATGGTCGAAACAGGCAAGCAAATTCCAAGTGGCGTAGGCAATTTTTGCTACCGTGTAGTAATGATACCTAACTATCAGTTGGTAGGCGAGAGTCGTTACAAAGTTACGTTTGACAATAACGTAAGTGCCTTTGTAGATATGGATTACACATATTCTATCGTAAAACCGCTCAAATTTATTCCTAAGGGGCGCGGGATAGGTTCAGCAAAATTAGACACAGAAGCAAAAAAAGAATACATCGACTCGCAATTTGAAAGCCTTGAAAGCACATTATTAGACAAAAAAATAAAAGATGTCTGTCGCGAATACTTTAAAACTCAAGATGTAGTGGATTTTGACTCTAATTTTGAAAAGGCTATCTTTGATAAATCTAACGAGAGTTTTCAAGAATTAGGCATCAGGCTCGAAAGCTTGGATATTATACCTACTTTTGGAGAACAAACCACAGAGGCTATAGATGCCACGACCGCCCTCCGCATTTATAAAAGCAAAGGAATGGAAAAAGAAGGCATCGAAATTATCAAAGCAAAGGCTTCCGCCTCCAAAATCTCTATTCATCAGGACAAAAAATAATGAAATATTTACTCATTTTTTATACATTTTTTTACTTTGTAACTTCATCACACGCACAAACAAAGTTCTTGCAACGCGGGTTCGGTAGTGCTATAGCATCAAGCCAAAGTAATAAAATGATTGGTTTACACGCTACTTACCCGAAAGGCACACGCCTTTTAGTAAAAAACAATGCTACAGGAAGTAGCGTGATAATCAAAATCATAGGCACATTACCCAACACGGTTGAACATGAAAAACTAATCATTCGCCTCTCGCAAGCCGCCTGCAAAGCAATTCATGCGACAGGCAAGAAATTTAGTGTGGAGTTATATACTGTCCCTCCTGAAGGTGAAGAAATACCCAAACCCAAAATCGTAGTACCCAAAGATAGTGTTATGCATGAAATAAAAGATGAAAAAACCGAAATGCATCATGTCGCACAAGGCGAAACACTCTACAGCATTGCAAAAAAATACAAAACTACCATAGAAGTTTTGATGCAGTGGAACAAACTTGAAAGCACTACGCTTCACAAAGGACAAAAACTAAAAATATTTACAAAATAATGAACGAGGAAGATCTACGCTTTGTAATGGCAAGTGCAATCTCTTACAAAATGATGCACGACAAATTGGCAAAACTTGCCCCCCAACAAACGGAAAAACAGCAAGACGAAGCAGAAGAGTTTTATATCCATTTTGGCTATACGCTTTCCTTAGAAATTATAGACAAAATAAATCTTGCCCAAACCATAGGAGCAACACACATGGAAAAATTAAAGGCAATTATTGCAGGCGAAAAAGACTATAATATTTTTGCCCTGCTCATATTGCCTAACCACCAAGGCGACATGGAGTTTCGCAACGCCCAAGATACGAAAGATACTATTGACAGGAAATATACCAACTTGGAAATGCGCAATTAATCTGTTTATCAACAATTTGATACATCAGGAAACTGAAGCAACACTTCTACCTTGGCAATAGCGAGGGCAATTTTTTATATGATATGTGGCGGGTTCAGTGGAACTAAATCTTCTCTATTTTGGTATATTGAAAAGGAGGTATGTACCAACACTATAGGGAAAATAACAGAATGGTTAAAATACTTGAAAATAGACCGACTCATAAAATATAATATTCTAAAAGTCTAAAACACAAAAACAGCTATGAAATCAATATTTTTTATTTTTTTTGTGTTATTCATAGCCTTCAGTTGCAACAACAGAGAAGTAACTAACAACCATAACAAAGCAAAAATACCACTTAAAGACTCTGCCATTTACAACGCCTCTTTAGCAAGGCGATTAGGGGCTGATGAATACGGGATGAGACGGTATGTTATGGCTTTTTTGAGGGCAGGCAAGGTCAAAATAACGGACTCCACTCAAAAAGCAACGCTACAAATGAGGCACATGGAAAATATAAATAAGCTCGCAAAGGCAGGCAAGCTCATTGTGGCAGGTCCTTTTTTAGACAATAAAGAGATGAGAGGTATATTTATATTCAACGTTGAATCTATAGAAGAGGCAAAAAAACTAACAGCTACAGACCCTGCCGTACAAGCGGGTACGCTAGAAATGGAACTTCACCCTTGGTATGGCTCAGCCGCTCTCATAGAAACAACAAAAATGCACAAAAGCATTGATAAAAAAGCGAATTCTTTTTAAGTAGTAGATACCACTCACAAAGAACAAAACAGCTAATTTGCCACTTAAAAAAACTTGCATAAAAAAGGTTTAGCTTTATGAAACTAATCTTGTTATTATTATGTATTTGGCTTGCCTACCCACCGCAAACTAATGCGCAAACGCGTAAACTTAGAGAGAGGTCTATGGTTACAGGCAAAAACATGACGCTTACCATTGAAGGTAATTATAAAGAAGCTACCAAAATACCCTTAAAAAAACAGCTCATCTTTTTATATAAACGCGATAGTAAAGGGTTGTCATTAGGGAATGTATGCGCAGAGCAAACGATGGAAATGTACGGCTTCCAATACGAAATTGTACCTGAAAGGCATGAGATTAGCCGCGCAAGGTATTTTTTTCATAATATGTGGGCAGATGTCAAACTATTTTTTAATAATGGCCCTTTTTGGAAAGCCCGCGCACAAAAAATAATTGATAAGTGCAGACAAATGTCAGGGGATTATGTAGAAGACTGATAAAAATTAAAAAACATAAAATACTAACAATCAATGTTTTATAAATGTATAACAAATAAAAAAAAATGTTTTTTTATAAAAATCAAACAAAGTATCATACAACTTGTTGAAGTATAGAAGTTAATAGTTATTTGGCTTCCAAACAAAAATGCCCATCAACTCCCTTTATTTATTCACTCATGCGCATAGCAGTATTTCGTAAAGAGCATTTTAATGCAGCACACCGACTTCACAATCCTGCTTGGACAGAAGTCGAAAATCAAAGCGTCTTTGGAAAATGTAATAACCCTCATTTTCATGGACATAATTACGAACTTATCGTGCAAGTCATAGGGGAAATAGATAGCGAAACAGGCTATTTAATGGACATGAAGATATTAAGCGATATCATCAAAGAAAATGTAACTGATAGATTTGACCACAAAAACCTAAACTTAGACACGCAAGAATTTAAAAATCTTAATCCAACTGCAGAAAATATAGCAGTTGTAATTTGGAATCTATTACGCGATAAAATATCGTCTCATCTCGACCTCAAAATAAAACTCTATGAAACTGAACGGAACTTCGTCGAATTTCCCGCTTGATATGGATATTGACATACAAGAAATAGGCGAGGAGCATATAAGTACCTCCACAGACACGCCCCTACGCCATGATGCGTTCGAACTTTCTGACAAAGAAAAAATAAAGCAAATTGAAGCACATTTTCGCGAAATAATGCACATCATGGGGCTTGACCTTACTGACGACAGCCTGAAAGGTACGCCGCTTCGTGTAGCTAAAATGTATGTAGAAGAAATATTTAGTGGGCTAAACCCCGATAAAAAACCCAAAATAACACTTTTTGAAAATAAATATCAATATAATCAAATGTTGGTAGAGAAAAACATTACGTTTTATTCAAATTGTGAACATCATTTCGTACCCATTATAGGTAAGGCGCATGTGGCGTATATCTCAAGTGGAAAAGTTATTGGTTTGTCGAAAATAAACCGCATAGTACAGTATTATGCCAAACGCCCACAAGTACAAGAGCGGCTTACAAATCAAATAGGGCTAGCCTTACAACAAGCTTTAAACACAAAAGATGTGGCTATTCTGATG
>JAYTNK010000365.1:0-4560 GCA_043748375.1 Cytophagales bacterium | reverse complement strand
GCACAGACGAGCCGTCTGTGGTACAGTTGCGTAAGTCCTAACTCTTTTAACGGGAAAAAATACAGAACGAAATTTGGGGCGTTAGTGTGCAAATGTATGCCCCAAATTAGTTAGGACGCTTTTGAGTTCTGTATTTTCGAATTGGGCTTTTAGCTCTTCTTCAGTGGCTTCGCCAGCCCTTTTTTTGCTTGTTCTTTTTCGAATCGTTCTTGGGTGAGTTCGCCTTGTAGGGTTTTACAAAAACGCTGCGCTAATTTTTTAGCGCAGCATTTTAATAAGTTTGTTAAATAATAATGCGTGGTTTGATATAATCCAACGTGATGTCGAATATTAGTTCCTCGCCTGCCAAAGGATGATTGCCATCTAAAAGTACCGAATCGTCTGTAACTTCTTTTACAATAACGGGCATTTCATCATCTTCGCTTACGTGTGCCATAAGCGTCATGCCTATTTCAACGGGGATGTCAGAAGGGATTTCTGTGCGTGGCACACTAAAAATAAGGTTCGGGTTTGGCGCGCCATAAGCCTCGTGAGGGGCAATATTCACTGTTTTGCTATCGCCTACTACCATACCGATTACAGCTGCATCGAAGCCAGCTATCATCATGCCTTGTCCTAAAACGAACTCAAGGGGTTCTTTGCCTACTGAGCTATCGAATATCTCGCCATCAGTAAATTTGCCAGTGTAATGTACGCGCACTGTATCGCTATGCTTTGCTTGCATGACAAAATAAGGATTGTGAAAATAAAAATTTTGCAAATTTAAGTAAAGTTTTAGACTTTAGATAGTGAAAATTAAATAAACACCATATTTTCATTGGGTAGGCAAGTTAGCAACTTGCCTACCCAAAACGGCTTTACATCAAACTTGCTACATAAATCAGGCTTGAGTGTGTTTCAGGGTGTGTGTTCGCTTTATGATTACTGCGATAGCCTTGCCAAAAGCCTTGCCAATAACGCACCTTGCCTGTTTGATACTTTTCGCTCAATAGGCTGGCATAATAGGCATCATAACGCATAGGCAAGATTTCGCGCACTTGCAAACCTGCTTGTTTCAATAAAAAGCGCATGGTGTTTGGCGTGAAGTGATACAAATGGCGCGGTACATCGAGTGCTGCCCAATGCTCTTTATAATGCAAGGCTTCATTTGCCTGCAAATTGGGAACAGCTATCAATAATTTGCCTTGTGGGTGCAGTTTTTCACGCAATGCTCGCAATGTTTCTTTCAGCGCGTGAATATGCTCAAGCACGTGCCAAAGCGTAATTATGCTATATTGCCTGTCAGCAAAATAAGGTGTATCTAAGGTTATTTGTAAATCAGGGTGTGTACGCTCTTTAGCCATAGCGATAGCCCCCGAATCAGGTTCGATGCCATCTACTTGCCAGCCCGCCTGTAGGCAAGTTTGCAAAAAATAACCTGTACCACAACCATAATCCAACAACGTTTTGGGTAAATGCGCCACTCGTGCCTCTAAAAGCCGCAGCTTTTGGCGCAATGCCTTCCGCCTAACGCGATGATACAACCACGACAACAAGCCTTGTTGTGTATCGCTGTGCGAAATATATGCTTGTGCTTCATAATATGCACCTATTTCGGCTTTAGTAGGGCGCGGATTGGTAAATACAAATTGACAGTCTTCGCATTGCACCAAATTAAAATGCTCACCCGAAACTGTATAATCTTTGCAGACCATAAACGGTAAAAGATGCCTGCTACCGCAAAGCGGACAATGCTCAAGAGTTTCCATAAGGGTTAATAAAAGGCAAAAATAATTTATTTTCTTGTAATTTTTGCAAGTCTATGTTTTTTCCCTATTTTTACCCCTTAATTCATTCCAAACAACTCAAAAATCATGCAAAAAATCTTACGTGTAGTGGGAAATACTGCCCTCGCGCTTATTTTTGGAGCGCAATTCGCGCTTGCGCAAAACCCTGTTGAATCGGCGGCAGGCGTGCCTGACGAAACTGTCTTAAAAGATTCGCCTATTGAGAAGCTTATAACCGAGCCTATCGAGAAGCCTATTGAAAAGCCCACAGAAGCACCTGTTCAGGTATTTCAAAAAACTTTCAAGAACCCACTCATGGCGAAACAAGCCGCCAAAATAAACAAGTTCTTCCACTCAAAGGCAGGCAAGTGGGTACTCAAACGCTCCCTCGCAAAGGCAGACCGAAAAGCTATTCGCCAAGCGAAAAAGAACCCCGACATGGCAAAGAAAGCACCAGATGAGCTAAAACACTCGAAAAAATTAAGTGGTAATCTACGCATAGCGGCTATTTTGGGTATTATTGGTATTATTCTAACCCTCATCCCATGGGGAAATAACTTTGGGCTTTTGAATTATATAGGCGTTATACTTATTGTGATAGCCCTTATATTTATCTTGCTTGAAATCATTTAATGTGGTCATATATCCAACAAAACCCCTACGAAGTTGGGGGTTTTGTTACTTCGCTTATTTGTGTGTGGCTTAATGCCCGCGAAAATGTTTGGGGTTGGGGCTGGGCTATCATCAGTGCTTTGCTAAGTGCTAAGCTTTTTTATGATTTGCGCTTGTTTGGCGATATGTATCTGCAATTTTTCTTTGTATTGAGTGCTATTTATGGCGTGTATGCATGGCTTTATGTAGGCAAGGAGGTTGCAAAACGAACCATAGCTTATACACCGCCACAGACTATTTTGCTTGCCTGCGTAAGTGGTGCAAGTATTTTTTTATGTTTAATAGTTTTGTTAGCCAAACAAAAAGGAGATGCTATTTATATGGACGCACTTACTACCAGCATCAGTATCATCGCACAACTTATGATGGCGCGTAAATACATAGAAAATTGGTGGCTTTGGATAGTAGCCAACATCTTGTATGTAGGATTGTATGCCTACAAAGGTGTGTGGCTGTATGTTATTTTATATACTATATTTATTGTATTGGCAGTTTACGGCTACAAAAATTGGCTAAAAAGCCTGAAAATAACCCAAGTAAAAACAACTTTATAATAAAGGCACTTTTACCAAAAAATAACCTTCAGTATCTGTTACTAATACTTCGCTATTCGCAGAAGTGAGCAGATAAAGTTTTTTTAAGTTTTGCAAGCCTATTTTATTGGAAGTATTAAGATTGCGCCTGAGTTGTTTGCGGTTTTTGACACAAATAAACTGCCCTTCTGTATATATTTCCACAAATAATGGATTCTCTTCACTCATTTGATTATGCTTTACTACATTTTCAATCAGAATTTGAAGCGTAACAGGTACAATTTTATGGGAGGCAAGCTCAATAGGAATATTTATTTCATACCTAAACGAACTCCCAAACCGCGTATTGAGCAAGGCTAAATATTGATGGATAAAAGATAATTCATCAGAAATAGACACAAGCACGTCTTGATTGTGGCGCATTACATAGCGATACATAGTGGCTAATTGTTTCAAAAAGGCAGAGGCTTGAGCTTGGTTTTCATAAATAAGACTATTCAAAGTAGTCAAACTATTAAATAAAAAATGAGGGTTTAGTTGATTCTGTAGATTGGCAAACTGCATTTGTGCGAGGTGCTTTTCCGCCTCTATGCTACGTACGAGTGCTTGTTTCCACTTGGTAAAAAAATACTCGCCCATAAAAAAACTATTGATAGCCAATACCAACAACGTCCAAAGGAGATTGCCCGCTACCATAATTATTTTATTTATTTTTACAAAATGGTAAAAATAAATATTGAGCGAGAAAATGGTATTCAAAAACAAATAGGTAAAAAAAAGCCCAATGCCTACTTGTATAAATATACGCTTCGTGAGATTTTGCTCGTATGGAATAAGTGTATTCAGATAATTATTCAGCCAATCAAAAAACAACCATAGGAATACTATAACTGCCATACTGACAACTGTCAATAATGCGTTTAGTGCAAGGCTTATTTCTTGATAAAAAACTATAGCTCGAAATAAGAAGCCAAAAAAGCTCATAGCCAAGATATAGACATAATAACGCTGGATTATTTTGTACATAATTGCCCATCTTGAATTTCAATAATCTTGCCTGCAAACGGAAGCAAACGTGCATCATGCGTAGCCAAAATGAGCGTAGTTTGCGTAGTTTGTTGCAGGTTTTGCAAAAGCTCGGCTATTTGAAGCGCATTTTGAGAATCAAGGCTGGACGTTGGTTCGTCTGCTATGAGTAGTTGAGGCTGCATAGCCATAGCACGCGCTACAGCTACGCGTTGTTGTTGCCCACCCGAAAGCGAAGCGGGGCGAACGTGCGCCTTATCCATTAAACCCACTTTTTCGAGCCATTGGTAGGCAAGTTGTGTTGCTTCTTTATGTTTTCTGCCTTGCAAACGCAAACCAAAAACAATATTTTCTATAGCGGTAAGTACAGGCATCAGGTTCAAATCTTGAAAAATAAAGCCTATCGCTTTTCGTCTGAAACGAGTGAGTTGGTTATCATTTAGGTTTGTAAGGCACTCGCCTGCTATCGAAACCTTGCCTGTGGTGGGTTGCAAAAGTCCGCCAAGTATTTTTAACAGCGTGCTTTTTCCGCTACCAGAAGCCCCAACTAACGCCACAAATTC
>JAYTNK010000364.1:0-2700 GCA_043748375.1 Cytophagales bacterium | reverse complement strand
CAATGAGAGGCATTCCAAAAATAAAAGTAAGGTACGGTAATCTAATCGATTTTTGATGCAAAGGTAGGCAAGAATTCAAGTTTTTCTAAAAAAAAATACGAAAAAACAAAAAAGTTCTAAGTTATTGCGTAAGTTTGCCCTTGTTAAAATAGTCTATACAATTAAAACAATCTTCTTTTATGAAAATGCGCTTTTCTAATGTCGTGTACGCCACACTCATGTGTGGGCTTGTTGCCTGTGGTGAGGGTGATAAACCCACAGAAAAACCCAAAAATGACAAAGGCACAGAAAATAAAGAGGTAAAGGAAAGTCTTAAAAAAGTCCTTACCGATGTGCCAAAACCGTCTGAACTTCCTTACCAAATCCAAAAAACAGGTGCGGATTTTGACGAAAAAACGCCTAACTCGCCCGATAACGTCGAAAAATACAAAACGACTACTTTCAAAGCTGCCTTAAACTTAGGCGTATATGCTTCGGATATAGGCTATGTGGCAGTACACAACAAAGTACAAAACGCCATCAAATACATCAATGCTGCCACGCAGCTGGGCGATAAATTGGGCGTTTCTAATGCCTTTGACCCCAAAGTAAAAGAGCGTTTTGAGAAAAACCTCAAAAACATCGACAGCTTGACTAGCATCATCAACGAGTCAGTTAGTAAGTCAGATGCATTTTTGAAAAGCAATGACCAAAGCAGCACCGCTGCTCTTATATTCGCAGGGGTATTTACGGAGGGCTTATACATAGCCACCCAAATTATCGAAAACTATGGCGATGAACTTCCAAAAGACGTTAAAGATGAAATCTTAGTGGATATGGTGCAAATCATTTCCCAACAAGATAAACCGCTCAATGACCTTATCGCGGCTCTCAAATCCTTAGAAAAATCAACGGACTTGGATAAGTTGGTAGCTCAATTAGACGAACTATCCGCTATATACAAAAAACTGAATATCGCAGATAAAATTAAACAAAACAAAGGCAATCTTATCCTTACTGATCAAACTATCAAAAGTATCAGCAATAAAGTAAAGGAAATTCGCACAGGCATGGTGAGTTAATACACCTTGCCTACTTTTGGAATAGCTACCATACATTATTTGTATGTAGCTATTTGTATACACGTTTTCTTTTTGAGTAGCAAATGCCGCTCGAAAAGAAAACGTGCCTTTTTATGATAGTGTTTAGTATTTGCCAAGTGTCCTTTTCTGTAAATATGCTTTGTTTGAGTGTCTGCACTAAACAAACAATTGAACACACCTAAACAGTAGTATGAGGTGGTAAATTTTCGTCATCTTACTACTGTTTAATAAATCTTAGTTTGACAGTTTTTCAATTCAAACCTATAAGGTTTTTAAAATCTTATAGGTTTAAGCGGAAACAAGTATTTTGCGAATAAATCATGCTCAACAAAATAACATTTATTGAACACTACTTTTAAATGGTTTGTGTGTTATCGGAAACTTCTACCTTAAATGAGATTAATCAAGTAAGGCTTGTTTTTAACTTATGTAATAGTTAAAAACTGTGTCGCAAAGCTATGGAATAAAACAATACGATTTTTATAAATGGCGTGAAACGCCTAATTATGTGCGTGAAACGCCCGATTTTGTGCGCGAGTTTGAAAAGTGGGGTGGTAGGCTATGGCATACACGGCAAAATACTTACACAAGAAGTTACTAACTGGCATCTGCTACTCAAAAAGAAAACACGTTTTATTTGCAAAAAGAGAAAAAAAATAGTAAATTGCAACTTTATTTCCCTACCTAAACAATATGTCAAACAAGAATAAACTACATGAACTTCTTGCTGTAGAGCAAGACCGTAAACATAAAGCCACGCAAGCCATAGGCGAGGCAGTTGGTGTCTTTACCAAAAAAGATGTGCAGTTTGATGGCATGACCAAACGTTATGTTACGACTGAAGCCGAAGATAGCGAACTCATACCCGACGAAACTAAGGAAATGGTAAGCACTACCAAAGACAAATTAGAGTCGGTTATGGAAGCCGTTATCGCAGGAATTGATGCCCACGTTTCAAAAGAAGAAACTAACGCCTCTGGTATTGCTCGTTCTGAACTAAAAGTTGGCGAAACTGATTTTGGTACGCTTTCAGCCACTACACTCTTAGCCCTTGAAGGACATTTAGGCAAGCTCAAGGAGCTTTATGTAACCTTGCCTGTGCTGGACAATACCCGTAACTGGAACTTTGATACCCAAAAAGGCTTTTACAAAACAGAAGAAGAGGTAAAATACAGAAGTGTAAAACGCCCTAAAGTTATCGTAAAATACGAGGCAACCAAAGACCACCCCGCGCAAACAGAATTGCTATACCTTGATTTTCAGGTAGGCAAGTACGTAACTGTGTACTCTTCAGGCAAAGTTACACCTGCTCAAAAGGCTACTATGCTTAAACGTATTGACGAATTTTCGGAAGCTGTTAAGGTAGCTCGCGCAAAAGCCAATAATGTAGAAGCTACCCAAGTAAAAATCGCCAAAAGGATTTTTGACTATATCAATCAAGGCATTTTTTAAGTTATAACCCAAGTCAAACAAACCAAATAAAGGAGAGTCTAAGCGTAATATACACATCGGAAAGTGGTTTGGGAGATTTAGACAACCCCAAATGGGGTTGAACTATGAATAGCCCCACGTGAAACGTGGGGTAAGCGAAAAGTCATATCCCAAAACCAATTTCGTA
>JAYTNK010000363.1:0-2636 GCA_043748375.1 Cytophagales bacterium | reverse complement strand
CTCAAAAAACATCTCCACAAAAATTGTCAGACAACCAACAAAAGCAGGCATTTATGCCATTGTTTGTGTCCTCACAAACAACCAACTAATCGCTGTAGTTGTTTGTGGGGACACAAACAACGGCTAATTAGGTAAAACAAAGGTTTTGCCTTACAAAAAGGGCAACCACAAGGGATTGCCCCTACTCAAAAAACATCTCCACAAAAATTGTCAGACAACCAACAAAAGCAGGCATTTATGCCATTGTTTGTGTCCTCACAAACAACCAACTAAAACACGCATATACGCAAGCTTAATCGTAGGCTATCACACTCACGCGGCGTTCTTTGTCATCACTATCCTTGCCTGCAAAATGTTGTCCATGCGACTTTATAAGAATACATTTTGTATCTATGCCGTTGGCTGTAAGATAATCTTGCACCGCCTTCACGCGCTTTTGCGAAAGAGCATAATTGCCTTCTACAGAGCCTGTTTTGTCTGTAAAACCTTCCACCACCAAATAGGCATAATCTTTACGCATCAATACGTTGGCAAGTGTAGCGATTGATTCGGGGGTAAGCACATCTTCATTTACATCAAAGAAAACATCATGTTGCACAGAGGCTTTTTGTTGATGATGCAACGCCACCAATCTATGCGTTGTATTACCTATATAAAGCGCGAAGTTCAGACTTTCTTTGGGTTGAATACTTTTCTTAAACCACCTCAAATGCAGGGCGCAATCATTCGTATAGTTTTTATGCAAGGTTTTAGGGTGATAACTTTCTGTATTGAGGTGTTGCCAAATACCTACTGACACCTCGTCAGGCTTGACGGCTCTGCCGCGTGAGAAGATAAGTTCGGCTACCTCAAGTTGGCTTTGGGCAGAAAAGACAAACAAAGATGCGGGTATGTCCTCGCCTGCGAGCTTAGTATTGAGGGATATTTTTTGGTTATTGGCTTTTACTAAACCGTTGTCGTCATCAGCTATTTTGGCATCAAGCATCAGCGCGAAGCCTATTTCCCTTGCCTGCGTGCCTGTATTAGCAAAGCTATATTCGATTAAATAATACTGCCCGAAGCCTGTTTTCACTTCCTCAAGCGATATATTGACAGGGGTAAGTTTTTGGACAATCCGTACCCCTTCAAAATCATATTCGACTTGGGTTTTAGGCGAGCCTTTTTCGTTAGTAGTCGTAAGCTTGCCTGCCAAATACGTGCTGTTATGCCCCAATTTATCATCATTCGAGGCTATTTTACCGCCTACTTGTACTACAAAATGCGAGGTAGAATAATTGTATGGGTATCCAAACAACAAGTTTTTGCCTTCCGAACCTATGGTAAATCGCCCATCATACCTCTTTTCGCTGGGGGCAACTTTGCTACTTGCTTTGAGTGGGTTCTCTTTTTGCCCATTATTTTTGTCCGTAATCAGCGGCTTTTTTGCTCCTTTTGGCAACACTACTAAAGTTCTTTCTTGCACCTCCACCTCCTTGCCGTCCAATACGAGCCTAAGTGTATAAGTTTGGGTTTTGAATGGATTGACTTTGTTTGTGCCTTTATTTTTTTGTTTTTCGCGCAATCCTGAAATCATTACGTCAGCCTTTATGGGGTTTTTGGTATCCCACATCACTTGTGCAAACTCGCCTAGATAAATGGTATCGGGTTCTATTTTAAAATCTATACCTGTGGCAGGCAAGGTCATTTTCACGCCCAATGTATCGGTATCCAATACACCATAATAGGTTACGTGGCTTCTTTTTTCGGCAGGCAAGAGGTTTCGTTCTTTCCACCTCAAGAGCAAAGCACTGTCTGTATAATCAAGATTGGCTTCATTTGGGTTGGGATATCCCCATCGTATGCTGCGGTAGAAAGTCCATCGCCCAATCAATGCTTCATCGGGTGGAGTCGCCTTTTTTGCATCAAGAATAAACGCTCCCGTAATATCTTTTTGCCGTTGCTCGCTTTTAAATACCAATACTACTTCAGGGACATCTTCGCCATAATAGGCGCGTTCACGTTTTTGCGCACTAAACGAAAAGAGGGCTAGTATTTTATCTAAGAAGGATTTGCCTTTGCGGATATTTTCATACTTGCACGTTTGCATAATACAAGCATCATTTTCAGCGATTTGCGTATCGAACAACACTACTAAACCCACTCGTTTTTCGGCTTTGGTTTCATTTATAAGGTCATATTCAACCCTATAATATTGGGTAAAATTCTTGCCATTCAATTCCTCCAGCTCTTTGTCTACAGGTATGAGCCGTTGTATAATTTTGATACCTTCAAATTCATACGTCATGGACGTATAAGTTGCCTTATTCGTTTGCCAGCTTTTTTGCGTGCCTTTCAAGTACGTTGTATTGACTAAATACGGTCGGTTTGTTCCGATTTTTGTACTACTCACGTTCACAATAAAATGCGAAGTAGAATAGGGGTGTGGATAGCCGTACATGAGCTTGAACGCCTTAGTGCCTAATGTAAATCGCCCATCACATTTGAGCGTTACGACTGTATCGTTTCGTGGCTTTACCTGTGGGTAGGCAAGGATAGGAAGGCACAACAAGTATAAGATGGCATATAGCTGGCGCATGATTTTTAGATTGAGAGTACGTAATAGCTATTAAATAAAGTGATATTTTCAAATTTACAAA